>NZ_JAVVLT010000039.1:0-8591 GCF_036224885.1 Marinobacter sp. OP 3.4 | reverse complement strand
CGCTCAGCTTCATCAGCCCCCAGTCATCCAGGATCAGCACGTCGACCTTGGCCAGGCTGGTCAGGAGCTTTGAGTATTGGCCATCGCCCTTGGCGATGGTCAGCTCTCGTAGCAGCCGGGTCAGGCGGACGTACTGGGCGGTGTAACCCTCCCGGCAGGCCTTGTGTGCCAGAGCACAGGCCAACCAGGTTTTCCCGACGCCAGTCGGGCCGGTGATGAGCACGTTCAGGTGTTCCTTCACCCACTGGCAGCTGGCCAGACTCTGGACAAGCCCTTTATCCAGGCCCCGTGAGTTCCGGTAATCAATGTCTTCGAGGATGGCGGCGTGTCGCAGCTTGGCCCGGCGCAGGCGGCTGCTCATGCGTCGGTTGTCCCGTTCCGTCATTTCCCGGTCGACCAGCAGGCCAAGGCGCTCCTCGAAGCTCAGGTCGGTAATGTCGGGGGTGGCCGATTGATCCGCCAGGGCGGCGGCCATGCCGGTCAGTTTGAGGGCGTGGAGCTTATCCAGCGTGGGATGTTTCAGCATGTCAGGTTCCTTCAGTGGTAGTAGGCGGGGCCACGGATGTTGTCGTGTGTGTCGGGTAAGGCCAGTTCTTGTTGCTCTTCCAGGGGCTGCTCATCCAGGCGGTGCTTGAGGATGGATTCGATGCTCTTGTATCGGCAGCTGCCCAGCATCAGGGCGCGTTGGCAGGCACGTTCTAATCGTGCCTCGCCGTAGCTCTGGCCCAGCCGGAGAATGCCCAGACAGGACCGATAGGCCTGTTGCGGATGCTTTCTTGCCCCCAGCGCGGTACGGATAAGCTTTTCAGTTGCCGGTCCAGTCTTGGCTGCCCAGGCGGTCAGTCGCTCTGGGGTCCACTCGCCGGCTTGGCGATGGGACTCCGGCATGTGAGCGGCGATGGTGCTATGCCGACCCTTCTGATCCGAACGCCGGTGGCTGGCGATCCGGTTGCCCCGGTGGAAGCATTCGATGGTGTTGTGGGTGATCCGGACCTCCACCTCTTTCTTGATCAGGGTGTAGGGCACCGAGTAGTAATGCCCATCGATGGCCACGTGGTAGTCAATGTGTACTCGGGCTTTTTTCCACTCGGCGTAGACATACGGCTCGGCGGGTAGCGGCTGTAGAACCGGCTGGTCCAGCTGTTTGAAGTGATCAAGCCGGCACCCGGGCAACTTGCGGAAGGGGCGGCTATTGAGCTTCTCCAACAGCTCACGGATGGTGGCGTTGAGCTGCCCCAGGGAGAAGTGCTGACGATGGCGCAGGGCCGCCAGGATCCAGCGCTCAACGATCAATACGCCACCTTCCACCTTGGCCTTGTCACGGGGCTTGCGAACCCGTGTAGGGACAACGGCCACGCCATAATGGCCAGCCATATCCTGATAGGTCGGATTGAGGTCCGGCTCGTAGCGATGGGCCTTGCTGACGCCGGAACGGAGGTTATCCGGAACCACCAGTTCCGGCACGCCGCCCAGGAACTCGAAGGCTCGGATGTGGGAGCCGATCCAGTCCGGCAGGGTCTGGCTCCAGGTGGCCTCGGCGTAGGTGTAATTGGACGCACCCATCACCGCCACAAAGACTTGCGCCTCATGGATCTCACCGGTGGTGCGATCAATGACGGGCACCGTGTGCCCAGCATAGTCCACGAACAGCTTTTCACCGGCTCGGTGGTCCTGACGCATCACCAGATCCAGCTTGCCCTGCCAGGCCCGGTAATGGTCGCAGAACCAGCTGTATTGATAACCGTCCGGGTTGGCCTCCCGGTACTCCTGCCAGAGCAGGAACAGGGTGACGTTCTTGCCCCGGAGCTCATCGTGGATTCGCTTCCAATCCGGAATGCCTCGGGCCTGTGCCGGCAGATCCGGTGGTGGCGGGAACAGCCGTTGCTCCAGCTGGGCTTCACTCAGATCCTCTGGCAGCGGCCAGCCAAGCTCCGCCTCAGCAGCACGCCGCAGATACTCGCTCACAGTGGGGCGACTGATGCCGCAGGCTGCGGCAACCTGCCGGTTACTCAGCCCTCGCTCCCACTTGAGGCGAAGGACTTCTTTGATTTTACGCATGGATAACCTCTTCGCTGGCATCTGGCCCTCTCCGGATGAAAAGGAGCAGAGTACCGTTAGTTATCCCGCGCCGGACGTTTTGATGGGGAAATCAGGCAGCCTGCCAAGGTGGCAGCTTTGCCGTGGAATCAGTGGCAGCTTTCGCGTGGAATGGGTGGCAGGCTTCGTCTGGAATCAGTGGCAACCTTGGTCTGGAATACGCATCAGCTCATGAATGTCATGCATACAGCAATTAATTAGGCTACTGAAATACCGCGTTATTCATAATTTTCCATATCATCGGTGATCGCCGGGTCGGAATAGTTATTCCACTTTATCGTTAGTGCATCCGATTAAGCGGTACCAGCCTTCAAAATTGAATCGAAAGCCGATTCGAAGCTGAGAGCTGCAAATGTCCGCTTTTGTTTAGGTATTGCCTGGAATGCGGGACGGTCGCAAAGCGAACCATGTTCTTTGTAGCAACGGGTGTAACCAGATCGTTTAGCGGGGATCCTTTACCATTCGGAGGACGGAAGTGCGAGGGATGCGCAAGGCCGTCTCGCAAAGCGGGATGAGCGAATAGCGAGCCCGGAGAAGCCCGCCCCGAAGGGCGCGCTCAGGTGATCGCGATCAAAGTGTTGGTGGACTAACCAGGTGACGGGCTGAGCTCAGGCCGCCTCATGATCAGACTTTCGAGGCTTGATGAGCTTCTTGATTTGATCGGATTTCTCCGCGCGGACACGACGCAGGTCATAATCGGTCTGCAAATTGAGCCAAAACTGCTCAGTAGTCCCAAAGTAACGAGCCAAACGCATGGCCGTATCCGCGGTCACACCACGACGCTCGCGAACAATCTCGTTCAGGCGCTGTGCAGGAACATAAAGTTCTTTTGAAAGCGCATTCACACTCATGCCAAGAGGCTCAAGGTAATCCTCAAGTAAAATCTCTCCTGGATGGATAGGGCGCATACCTACAGTAACCATTGCGCGACCTCCTTAGTGGTAATCAACAATCTCCACGTCTTCCGCCCCTTCATCTGTCCAGCGGAAACACAATCGCCACTGGTCATTGATCCGGATGCTGTGTTGCCCCTCTCTGTCTCCAGAAAGCGGCTCAAGTCTATTCCCGGGCGGAGACTTTAAATCTTTAAGAGCTTCAGCGCTTAGCAGCTGCTGTAACTTACGCTCGGCCGTTCGCTGGATTGCATTGAAACGCCGAGTCTTACCTGTTTTTACAAGCTCCTCTGTGTGCTTGCACTTAAAGCTCTTGATCATGGTTACCCACCTTATAACGTTGCACGTTAAACGTGAAATACGATTTAGTTATAATAACACATTTTTTTATAACGTGTGGAATCGAGAAAACACTTGGCGGGAGTGCTGCAGTTTACCACGAAAACGCATCATCCGGTCGCACTTGCGAACCATATAAAAAGGCCCGAGAAAGCGGGCCAGGAAAAAACAAACCAAACTTACCAGGCAAAGCCTGGCAGCCTGATTTTACGAGAGACGCTACCATAGCGATTGATCACTGAGCGTAGGAGACCGTTCTCTGGCAAACTTGGCAGTTTCAAAGCTCTGTACAATTTATTCGATAGTCAGCAGAGCCCACTGTATAAAAAGGTCCGTCAGGGTCGAAGTGCTCCGGAAATCCGCACCGAAAACGGTAGCGCACGGTTTCAGTAACGGACATTACTAAGGAGCAGTTGGATTAAATACCGGGGGGCAGGTCATCCTGAACATCCATAGCATCATCGTGGGTCACTATACCTACCATTGCTTCGTGGTCATCCACCACCGGAATAGCCAGCAGGTCGTAGTCTGCAATCAGTTTGGCGGCCTGGGACTGCGGATCATGGACATTGACGCTGACGGTATCCCGGTGAATCAGTTCCCCTACTTTCTGATCATCAGGCGCGATCACCAGGCCGGCCAGGGTTATGGTGCCGAGCAGCCGGCGCTCACTGTCCAAAACATAGGCAATGTAGATGGTTTCTTTGTTCAGTGCCTGGGCTCTCAAACGCTCTACCGCCCGCCGTGCATTGATGTGGCCCGGAAGTGTCGCGTACTCGCTGGTCATGATGGCGCCAACGGTGCCTTCCTCATAACCGGCCAGTCGCAAGAGGTCCTCCCGTTCGGCTTTGGCCAGTGCCGGCATAAGGATTTCCTGTACATCTTCCGGCAACTCCTGATACAAGTCGGCCCGTTCATCGGCGTTCATTTCGGTAAAAAGACGGGCCAGTGCATGCTGATTCAGGCGGCGAACCATGCTGAGTTGGTGGGACGTGGACAGATAGGCTAGAACTTTCGCCTGCCGGGCTAGCTCCAGGTGGTCAAACAGCTCGTAAGCGTAGTCAGGCTCGAGTTCGTCGATAACAGAGCCGATATCCGCTGGGTGACGACTGCTGAGTAACGTTAGCGCCTGTTCCCAGTTATCCTGACCCAGAAACTCCCGGATTTGCTCCTTCAGCTCCAGTTCCACAGCTTCGGTCATAAGCAACCTTTCACATTAAGAAAAAACGACCATCCAAGGCGTGCCTTGAACTGTTTCATTCATTGGCTCAACCATGTGATATGCCAGCGGCGTTTACATTAGGACAGCGTATATAACTATTGCAAGAACAATCCGGTAGAGCACATAGGGCGACATGCCCACCTTATTCAGCCACTTCAGGAAGAAGTGGATGGCAATGATAGCCATGATGAACGACGTAACCCCGCCCACCAGAAAACCGAACCAGTCGACGGCAACCTCCGATGTGGCCGCTTCCAGCAGTTTCACCGCCGAGGCCAAGGCGGTAATCGGAATGGCCAGCAGGAACGAAAACCGGGAGGCGGTCTGCCGGCTCATCCCCAGAAACAAGCCTGCGGTGATGGTGGCACCGGAGCGGGAGGTGCCCGGCACTAGCGAAAGAGCCTGTGCACACCCCACGATAAGGGCATCTTTCCAGGTCAGGCTGTGCAGAGTCCGACCCTTGTTGGGCCGCCAGTCGGACCAGCCCAGCAGCAGCCCGAATACCAGGGTGGTAAAGAAAATGACTTCCACCGCCCGAAGCTCGTTGTCGATCATATCCAGCAGCGCCAGCCCGACCAGGCCGGCGGGGATGGTGCCGACCACCAAGAACCAGGCCATGTTGCCCTGGCCGACCATCTGGCGCCGGGCCAGGGAGATAAGCCCATCGCGGGTAATGCCAAACACGTCTTTACGGAAGTACAGCACCACCGCTAGCAAGGTGCCCACATGCACGGCCAGGTCAAAGCCGACCCCCTGATCTTCCCAGTCAAAGAAAGCGGGGATCAGGATCAGGTGGCCGGAGCTGGAAATGGGCAGAAACTCGGTCAATCCCTGCAGAATGCCTAGGAAAAATGCCTGGAAGAAGTCCATGAAATGTTGTCCGTTTGCTGGCCGGGAATCGCTGTCAGATTGCCGGCGGGGGATCGTATCAGATGGTGGCCAGCCGGAACAGGCAAAGGATTATGTGATCGGCAGCGCCTCCCTGCTCAGGCCGGGAATCTCTGTCGCTTGATATTTGCAATTCGCACCGATGGAGTGGTGTCGGGCTGAAGTCTGCAGTTGCGCGAGAGGGCGGCTCATTTCAGCGCGGCAGACTCGGAATAGCCCTGGTGTTTGAGCTCGTTCACCAGTTCAATCACTGTCAGCAAACTGTGGCTGATCCCCAAACGGCCGATCTGGTGATAGAAGGCTGCATCCTCGGGGTGCCGGTCGGCCTTGCGGTACTGGCGGATGTGGCCGCAAACGTCGCTCAGTTCGGTGTGCAGCCGCATCAGCAGTGACACCAGGGAGGGCTCCATGTACTCGGAATACTTCATGTTCAGAATGTCCCACAAGTCCCGGGCCTTTTCCTGGAAATACTCGTAGCTGCTTTCGCTGAACAAGCTCTTGTCACACAGTTTCGCCATCAGTTCCTCGCCGGTGCGGGTTTCCAGCTCGTGCAGAAAGCGGGCGCGCTCGGAACGGATTCGCCCGTGCTGTTCGGCTTCTTCCGGGCCTTCGGTAATGTTCGGGTCAAAGCCGAAGGCGCGGCCGGCCACGCCGTCCCGAAGGCGGTTGATGTGGCGGGCAATTAAGTAGTCAATGTGCCCGCGCACCAGTTTCCAGCGGTTGGCCTTGGAGCGCACCAGCAGCGAATCGATGATGAAAAGGGTGAAGGCGGCGCCGAGCAACTCGGTAAACAGGCCGAGGGTCAGGTCCGGGTGGATTGCCTGGAAGATCCAGAGCAGTGCCATGGTCGCGAAGATGGTGCCGTAGACGGCCAGCGGGATCTCGGACCGCTCGATGGCAGTGGCGAGGTTCCGGATCAGGACCGGCTGGTTTTGGTGGGGTTTGGGGTGTTCGGTCACGTGCGCTCCATTCGGTCTGGACAGACGGTGAGACGGCATCCAGACTTTCTGTCATCGAACAAAAAGTCGCGTACAGTCCAGAACATAGCATAATAAGGCCAGCATGCAGCGCAAACCAGAACAATTAACAAGGCGGGCAGATGGCCTATTTCAGCAAACACTATCATGACCCCGGCACGGCGCCGGGCACCCTGGTGGCGGCGAGCGACCATAAAGGGCCAGTCACGGTTCACCTGATGGACTACACCGATGACCACGTGGAAGAGGTCAGCCTGGGCCGGGCAGTCGACTGCCGGGATTATCTGGATCGGCCCTCGAAAACCTGGGTGCAAATCAACGGCCAGGCCGACCCGGACACCCTGCGCAAGCTCGGCGACCTGTTTGACCTGCACGACCTGGCCCTGGAAGACGTGCTTAACACCGGCCAGCGACCGAAACTGGAAGTGTACGACGACCAGCTCTTCATCATCGCCGCCATGCCGTTCTACGATGGCACCACCCTGGAGATTGTTCAGATCAGTCTGTTCGTGGGGCAGGATTACCTGATCTGCCTGTGCCCGCTGGACGAAGACCCGTTCGAGCCGGTACGCAAACGGATGCGTATGCCCAACAATCGGCGTTTTACCTCCCGGGGGATCGATTACCTGCTGTATGCTCTGATGGATCTGATTACCGATTCCGCCTTTCCGGTGCTGGAGGAGTTCGGAGACCAGCTGGAGGTAATGGAAGCTGCACTGCTGGAAAACCCCAAGCAGAAAACCCTGGCCGGTATTCACGGACTCAAGCGAGAGTTGCTGATGCTGCGCCGAGTGCTGTGGCCCCAGCGGGAGCTGATGACCAGCCTGATGCGGGCAGAAGACCCGCTGATTAGTGCCGACACCCAGATTTACTTCCGCGACTGCCACGACCACAGCGTGCAGATCATCGAGCTATTGGAGAGCTTCCGGGAAATGGCCACCAGCATGGTGGATATTTACCTGTCCAGCATCAGCCAGCGCACCAACGAAACGATGCGGGTGCTCACTATCATCGCCACCATCTTCATCCCCCTCACCTTTGTGGTAGGGATCTATGGCATGAACTTTGAAAATCCTGACAGCCCCTGGTCCATGCCGGAGCTTGGCTGGCACTACGGTTATCCATTGGTTTGGGGCGTGATGATTGGTATTGCTGGGGGGCTGATCTGGTTCTTCAAACGTCGTGGTTGGATGTAGGGTTGGACAGTAAACAAATGATCATCGGCTTCAGAACCGAATTGCCAGCCCGCCAAACGGGAGCTGGTAGATCGTCAGGTCGATGGAATCCAAGCCCGGTGCAAACAGGCTGTTGTCCAGTGTTGCCGACGTGCTCTGCCTCCCGATATAGAGCTCTCCCTGTTTGCCAGGCTCTGCAAGATCAAAAATTGAACGATGTGAGGCTGAACGCAGCTGCTGAGGGTTGCGCGATCAGTGCAGATGCCAGAGTGGCCGTGAAAAGAGATCGAAGCATCATATCTCTTTTAGTCTCTGAGCTGATTTGAATTTTTCTGTCATTTGATGTGAACAAGGGCGCCACCATGACGCCAAACATACTCAGGAATCATGAGCGTGCGAAGGTCCGCTTTTGTCTAAGAGATCGAAGATGCCTGGGAGGATCGCAAAGGAGAATTTCGAAATGGGCGGTCAGTGCCGAAAGCAAAGGGAATTTTGCCCCATCGACCTCGCCATATTCCTAAGTTTAAACTGGCTCGAAAAAAGCGTTTACTTTTTCGAGACCGGAATCAAATGATATCCGGTCGTGGAGCTGGCTGTTCAGATCCTCGATTATTAACCCGTTCCTGTTTCCGCATACGACGGCGCCGCATCGCAGCTGTCAGCGTCTCGTTTGCAGGTTCCGGAGACTCACAAGCCGCCTGAAAAGCTGCAAAGGCTTCACTGTTCAACCGCACCACTTCCGCCTCCTCGATTGTTCGGCTAGCTTTCTCTCGAATTGCCTGCACAACAAATTCACTGAGAGTTTTCGAACCCACCAGAGCAGAAGCACGCGACGCAAGGGTTTTAATTTCTGGATCCAACCTAAGATCCAGCCTTGAGAGCTTGCTCTTCATCTTCATCTCCCGACTAAGGCTTTCCTTTGTGGAAAGTGCCCCAATCTTCCTTCTAGTGTGCCGTTCGGTTAATTCGCTGACTCATATTGGTTATAATGAGGCTATCG
>NZ_JAVVLT010000038.1:0-8701 GCF_036224885.1 Marinobacter sp. OP 3.4 | reverse complement strand
CTCACGGGAGGACTTTCACCTCCAGGAGTGCGCCCGTGCCGGGCGCACTAAAAAAACCCCGCCAATGGGCGGGGTCAAGGCTAGCGCTGTGCTGGAGGGAGAAGCAGACGGAACCTGTGTCTGCTTCAACTACTGCACTATCCATTATGCATGGTCGGCCTTAACCTGAAGTGGCCGTGCTATGACATTTTTTTCAGGCCTCCCCAGCGCCTGATATCAGCCTTCTAGGTTGTATACTCTAGACCTCGCCCTCATGATTCAGGTATCCCAATCAGGACTTCTGGACCCACAGTCGGAATACATGCCCATGAACAAAAATGACCTCACCCAGGCCGCCCTTAAGGGTATTGACCGCCTGGGCTATCAACTGGACAGGCTGGGCATTACCAGCAAGGTGAACCGTCACAACATCGCCGCCTTCATGATGGCTGAGCAACATCACCTGGAAGGTGAGTGGGACAGTCTCCAGACCCGGCTGGACCGCTACCGGCGCCGGGCCGGGGACATGCTGGAGAGACTGGAGAAGAGCCACTATCCGGTCCTGACACCCATGGCCGAACGCATCAACCGCTACCGCCGCAACGACGGTCGTCAGGCGGACTGATCTTCGTGCTGGCTGCCGTCCTTGCCGGCGGGCACCGAGCGTAGCCGACGTTTCTGGGCGTTATAGCGGGGCAGGGTCACCCGTACCCGCAGACCCGGGTTGTCGGCGCCGGGGTGATGGTCGAACAGGCCAATGGAACCCTGGTGGATCTCCGTCACCGCACTTACCAGGCTCAGACCAAGGCCGTTACCGGGTTTGGAGCGGCTCTTGCCCACCCGATAGAAACGCTGAAATATCTGGCCCTTCTCGTCATCGGGCACCCCGATACCGCTGTCTCCCACCTCGAACACCGCCGATTCGTGGTCCTGCATGACCCGCACCACGATTTCCCCTTCTTCCGGGGTGTACTTGATGGCGTTGTCGATCAGGTTGCTGACCATCTGGAACAGCAGGTCCCGATCCCCCTCCACCATCACGTCTTCGTCGATTTCCTGAATGAAGCTCTGGGCCTTGTCCTCCGCCAGCGCCTCGTAGAGTTCGCAGGCGTCGCTGACCAGCATGCCCAGGGACACCGGGCGCACATCGGCGGTGGTATTGCCCCGGGTCTCCAGCCGCGCGATCCTCAGCAGGGCGTTGAACGTCGCCAATAGCTGGTCGGCCTCAGCCACCGCCTTGGCGGCCTGGTCCCGGGCCTCGTCGTTGTCCACCATCATCAGGGTGGTTTCAAGCTGGTTCCGCAGTCGTGTCAGAGGCGTACGCAGGTCATGGGCGATGCTGTCGGAGACATGGCGTATGCCTTCCATCAGGTAGACGATCCGGTCCAGCATCTGGTTCAGGTTCTCCGCGAGCTGATCGAAGTCGTCCTGGGTGCCACGGGTGGGTATGCGCTGGGACAGGTGCCCGTTCATGATCTTGCGGGAGGTGTTGTTGATCACCTCGATGCGCCGGGTGGTACTGCGGCTCATCATGAAACCACCGAGCAGGGCCAGCGCCAGGGTGATGCCCATGCCCCAGTTGATGGCGGTCTCGATCAGTGCCTTCAGGGTATTGAGATCATCCACATCGCGGCCCACCAGCAGCCGCAGGCCACCCTGGACCTCGAACACCCGGGCCCGGGCCATGCGCGGCGGGCCGGTCCAGCCCAGGCTCTCGTCCAGGGTGAAGTTGATCCAGCTGCCCTGGGACTCAGCCCCTTCCGGCCAAGTATTGAGGTTGCCGGCCAGCTTGAGGTAGTCCTCGGTGGTCAGCAGGTAGAGGGACTTGGCATTGGGGTCGCGGGCCACCCGCTCACGGATGATCGTGATCAGGCCGTTAACGCCCCGACCCCGGTATTGCTCCGCCAGCCCTGCGATTTCCGCCTCAATGGTTTCATCGGTCTGGGCGGTCATGAAACCGGCGGTGCGCCAGTAGATGAACGCCAGCAACAGAAAGACAGAGGTGGCAAACACCACCATGTACAACAGGGCCAGCTGGAATGTGGAGGTTCTTAGCTGGCTAAGCAGTTTCACGCAACATGTATCCCGCACCCCGGACTGTCTGGAGCAGCGGGGTCTCGAACTCCTTGTCGATCTTGGCCCTGAGACGGCTGATGTGCACGTCGATGACGTTGGTCTGGGGATCGAAGTGATAGTCCCAGACCTTCTCCAGCAGCATGGTACGGGTGACCACCTGGCCGGCGTTCCGCATCAGGTACTCCAGCAGCCGGAACTCCCGGGGCTGCACATCGATATTCTGGCCGGCACGCTTGACGGTCCGGGCCAGCAGGTCCATTTCCAGGTCCGCCACCTTGAGCACGGTCTCGGTTTCCGCTGACTGGCGGTTACGCCGCACCAGTGACTCGATACGGGCCAGCAGTTCGGTGAACGAGAAGGGCTTGGTCAGGTAGTCATCACCGCCCCCGCGAAGGCCTTCAACCCGGTCATCCACATCGCCCAGGGCACTCAGGATCAGTACCGGCACCTGGTTGCCCGTGGCCCGCACCGTCTTGATGATGGACAGACCGTCCATGCCCGGTAACATCCGGTCCACAATCATGATGTCGTAATCCTCGCTGGCGGCCATCATCATGCCTTCCTTGCCGTCAGCAGCGTGGTCCACCACGAAATCGGACTCCTTGAGTCCTTTGACCAGGTAACTTGCCACGTCGTGATCGTCTTCGATTACCAGTGCTTTCACCGGTTGTCCTCCCGCCTGACTGTCAACTCGTGATTGCAGGGTTCAGGCCCCGGATTGCAGGGGCTCTACCACTGTTAATGTTTGCCCAGAGTAAGGTCTGTCCTGATTGGCTGCCAGTTACGATCCTGTAAGAGGGTGTCGTCAACGACGACGGTCGCACCAGGGCGACCAATCAACCCGCCATCCAGCCCAAACCCTCGACGGTACGGGCTTTTGGGCGATATTCCGCGCTGACCCAGCCAGCATACCCCGCTTCGTCCAGCGCCTCAAAGATGGACCGGAAGTTAATCTCCCCGGTTCCCGGCTCGTGCCGGCCCGGGTTATCGGCAAACTGGATGTGACCAATGCGGGGCATCAGCCGCCGCAGGGTGCGGATCAGGTCCCCTTCCATGATCTGCATGTGGTACAGGTCGTACTGCAGGCGCAGGTTGTCGGCACCCACCTCATCCATCAATCGGATCACCTTGTCGGAGGTATCCAGCAGGAATCCCGGCATATCCACCCGAGAGTTGATGGCCTCCAGGCACAGGGTAATGCCCTCCTCACCCAGACGCCGCGATGCATAGGTGACGTTCTCACGCAGGGTTTCCCAGAGCCGGTCCCGGTCCACCCCCGGCGGCGCAAGCCCGGCCAGGCAATTGAGCCGCTGGCAACCCAGGGCATGGGCGTAGCGGATGGCGTCGTCGACACCGGCGCGGAACTCCGCCTCACGGCCGGGCAGACAGGCGATACCACGTTCGCCGGCATCCCAGCTCCCCGGCGGCAGGTTGAACAGCACCTGGGTCAGGTTATGCTTTTTTAACCGCCCGGCCAGTTCAGCCTCGGGCCAGGCGTAGGGAAACAGGTATTCCACTCCGTCAAAGCCCGCCTGGCAGGCAGCGGCGAACCGTTCCTCGAACGGCACTTCGTTGAACAGCAGGGTCAGGTTGGCGGCAAAACAGGGCATGGCGTCAGTCCTTCCCCCCGGCCCCGGAACGGCCACCACCCAGGCGGGCGCCGTTGACGTGCTCCAGTTCCAGCAACAGCCCGCTGTGGTCCACGTCCGCATGGCCATTGGCCACCAGCGACAGGTAGCCGTTGTGGGCCTGCTGGGCCAGCGGCAGGGTGAGGCCTTCCGCCCGGGCCTCGTCCAGGATCATGCGCAGGTCCTTGAGCTGTATGCGGGCGGGGGCACCGGGGGCGAAATCCCGGTCAATCATCCGCTGGCCGTGCTGCTCCAGTATCCTGCTGCCGGCGAAACCACCCATCAGCGCCTCACGCACTGCTTCCGGATCGGCCCCACCCCGGGCGGCCAATAACAGTGCTTCGGACACCGCGCCAATGGTGACCCCGACAATGGCCTGGTTCGCCAGCTTGGCCAATTGACCGGCGCCCACCGGGCCGATATGGGTGACCTTGCCGAGGGCCGACAACGCCGGTGCGGCCTGCTCCAGGTCGGTGGCTGCCCCACCGGCCATGATGCTGAGGGTTCCGGCCTCGGCACCCCGGGTGCCGCCGGATACCGGGGCGTCCAGGTACCCCGCGCCCCGCTCCGTCGCCAGCGAGCCGTGCCGGCGCGCCAGGGAGGGCTGCACAGAGCTCATGTCCACCAGTACGGCACCGGATTTCAAGGCGTCCATGGCTCCCTGCCGGATCAGCACATCCTCAACCACGTCGCCGTTCTCCAGCATGGTGATGACGATGTCAGCATCGGCCACCGCCTTGGCCGGACTGGCCGCAATATCAGCCTGCCCACGGAACGGCTCACACTTGCTGGCGGTGCGGTTCCAGAGGGTCATGGGAAAACCGGCATCCAGCAGGTTGCGGGTCATGGGCGCGCCCATCAGGCCGATGCCCAGGAAGGCGACATGGGAAGTTGGCATTGAGTGTTCCATCCGGTGATTTCGTTTACCTACCTAATGTGCCGTAGATTAACGAATTCACCGGACGGGACACCAGTTTCCCTGCAAACAAAAACGCCACCAGCGGGCACTGGTGGCGTTTTTGGAGTACGAAACCCAGTTGACCGGAGGGCGTCAGGCCGCCTCGGCCATCCGCGTCCTGATCTTTTTCATGGCGTTCTTCTCGAGCTGGCGGATGCGCTCGGCGGACACACCATACTTGTCGGCCAGTTCATGGAGCGTGGACTTGCTCTCCGTCAACCAGCGTTCGCGCAGGATATCCTTGCTACGCTCATCGAGGGTCTCCAGTGCCTCCATCAGGCGACCGTTGGAGTCTTCGGTCCAGTCAGACTGCTCCAGCTGGGTGGCCGGATCACCGCGTTTGTCTTCCAGATAATAGGCCGGCGCCTGGTAGGCGTGGTCATCGTCGTCATCCTGGGGGCCGTCGAAGGCGGTGTCCTGGGAGGCCAGGCGGCCTTCCATTTCCCGTACCACACGGGGCTCCACGCCCAGGTCGTTGGCCACGGCGTTGAGCTCTTCCTGGTTCAGCCACGCCAGCTTTTTCTTCTGACTGCGCAGGTTGAAGAACAGCTTGCGCTGGGCCTTGGTGGTGGCCACTTTCACGATGCGCCAGTTGCGCAGGATAAATTCGTGAATCTCCGCCTTGATCCAGTGCACGGCAAAGGACACCAGGCGAACCCCGTACTCGGGGTTGAAGCGCTTGACGGCCTTCATCAGACCGACATTGCCTTCCTGGATCAGGTCCGCCTGGGCCAGACCGTAACCGGAATAACTGCGGGCAATGTGGATCACAAAGCGCAGGTGTGACAGTACCAGCGTGCGCGCGGCGTCCACATCGCCTTCGTAGTGAAGGCGTTCGGCAAGTTCACGCTCTTCGTCTGCGGATAATACCGGGATCTGACTGGCCGCCTGGATGTAGGACTCCAGGTTGGCACCAGGAATCAGGCGATCAGCCAATTGTAGACTCGTACCCATTCGTATCCTCCGTACTTGGCAATCTCAAAATATATCAATTCAAACTATGACAGCCAAGCTTCTGATTAGTTCCGCAATCCGCACGCTACATCAACAATCCATAACCGGTGGTCAGACTGCGATAAACGGTCACAAAGCGCCGTTTCCGTGGTACCCGGGCGACCAAACGCCAGCGAGTACCTGTTACCCTACGTAACATAGAGCCGGTCAGCCGGATGCAACCATACGGTGTTTCCCGTACAACGGATTGTATCCGCAAGACCCGTCACCACATGACGCTGAGCTTTCAGGTTAGCACAGCCAATGCGACAACAAATTAACAAGCCTTAAAGAAGACCCGTACCTTAACAGGTAATGATGCCATACCGTTACGCCCCGGCGATTTCACCCGGTTCTATGGCGTCCAGGTGCCGTCGTACCGCCAGCCACGCACCCAGCCAGCCCAGGGCCACCGCCACCAGCAACAGCCCGGCGGCACCGTCCAGGGGCAGCCCGCCGAGGGCAAAGTCACTGTTATACAGCACCGCCAGTTCCCGGACCGGCCCGTTAAGCCACCAGATGGACAACTGCAGGATCAGCAGCGCCACCACGCCGCCGCCCAGCCCATACCAGGCGCCGGTATAGAGGAACGGACGACGCACGAAGGCGTCGGTGCCCCCCACCAGCTTGGCCACCAGGATCTCGTCGCGACGGTTCTCGATCGCCAGCCGGATGGTGTTGCCGATCACCAGGATCACCGCCGCCGCCAGCAGCAGGGTCAGCACCCACACGGCCCGGGCGATCAGATCCGTCATGGCCGCCAGCCGCTGCAACCAGCCCAGGTCCACCTGCACCCGAGCCACCTGGCTCTCGGCTTCCAGCCCACCGGCCAGGGCGTCCACGCCCGATGCGGTCCGGGCCTCATCCACCGGCGTTACCAGCAGGGTATGGGGCAGGGGGTTCTCGTCCAGGTAGTCCAGGGCATCCGCCAGGCCGGATTCGGCACGGAATTCCGCCAGGGCCTCGTCCCGGTGGATCATCACCACCTCGGCCACGTCATCACGGCCCGACACCCGCTCCTGCAACTCCCGGGCACCTGTATCCGATACCTCGTCCGCCAGGTAGACCGTCACCCGGGCGGCACTCTCCCAACCGGCGCTGACACCCTGAAGGCTCGCCAGCAGCAATAACAGGCCTACTGGCAATGCCAGGGCGATGCCCATCACCGCCCAGGTCATGACACTGGCCACTGGGGCCTGCCACAGCCGGCGGGCGCTGTCCTTCGCCACCTTCAGGTGATGGGACCGGTACCCTGCCAGTACGGATTTGACGGAAGAGCGGGAACGGCCGGCCCCGCGGGCCCGGCGCTCGCCTGACGGGCGCTCCTGCCGGCTCATGGGTTCGCTCCCGCCATTGTCGCCTGGCCAGCTTTCAACTCCCCGTGGGACAGGGTCAGACGGCGACGGCCCATGGACTCGATCAGCGCGATATCGTGGGTGGCGATCAACACCGTGACTCCCACCTGGCTGAACTGTTCGAACAGGTGCATGATGTCCGCAGACAGTTCCGGGTCCAGGTTACCGGTGGGCTCATCCGCCAGCAGCACCGGCGGCTTGTTGACCACGGCCCGGGCGATGCCCACCCGCTGTTGCTCACCGCCGGAGAGCTGGATCGGGTTCATCCGCTCCTTGCTCAGCAGCCCCACCTTGTCCAGGGCCGCCCTCACCCGGCGACCGATATCCTGATGGGGTACCCCCATGACTTCCAGGGGCATGGCCACGTTGTCGAACACGGTGCGGTCGAACAGTAGCTGGTGGTTCTGGAAGACGGCGCCGATATGACGTCGAACGTAGGGAATCTGCCGCCGGGGCATGGTGTTGAGCAACTGGCCACCCACCACCACCTTGCCGGCGGATGGGCGTTCCATCAGCAGGATCAGCTTCAGCAGGGTACTCTTGCCGGCACCGGAATGGCCGGTGAGGAAGGCGAGCTCCCCCCGGTCCAGCTCAAAGGATACATGCCGCAACGCAGTGTGATCGCTGTCGTAACGCTTGGTGACCTGCCGAAACTCAATCATTGCGGCCTACTTCCATATCCAGTGCCCGCCGGATCCCCGCAGGGGGATCTCTCAGTCGTCAAACCGTTCAGTCATCAAAAAGGGCATCCACGAAGGTTTCCGGCTCGAACGGCCGCAGGTCTTCCACCTGCTCGCCCACGCCGATGTAACGGATGGGCAGGCCCAACTGACGGGCAATGGCGAAAACAATGCCGCCCTTGGCGGTGCCATCCAACTTGGTCAGGGTGATGCCGGAGACGCCCACCGCCTGCTGGAACACCTGGGCCTGACTGAGGGCATTCTGGCCGGTACCGGCGTCCAGCACCAGCATCACCTCATGGGGCGCCGACTCATCCAGCTTCTTCATGACCCGAACCACCTTTTCCAGTTCGGCCATGAGATTGTCCTTGTTCTGCAGCCGCCCCGCTGTGTCGGCTATCACGACATCCGTACCCCGGGCCCGGGCGGACTGTACCGCGTCGTAGATCACCGAGGCACTGTCGGCCCCAGTGTGCTGGGCGATCACAGGCACCTCGTTGCGCTCCCCCCAGACCTGCAATTGCTCCACGGCAGCAGCCCGGAAGGTGTCGCCGGCAGCCAGCATCACGCTGCGGCCTTCATTCTGGAACTGGCGGGCCAGCTTGCCGATGGTGGTGGTCTTGCCGACACCGTTCACGCCCACCATCAGCATGACCCAGGGCTTCTTGCCGGTGTCGATGGCCAGCGGCTCACGGCTGCCATCGAGCAGGTGACGAAGTTCGTCCTTCAGCGCCGCCTTGAGGGCCTCGCCGTCCTTGAGCTGGCTGCGGTTCAGCTTCTCGGTCAGGGAATCGATGATCTCGGTGGTGGCGGTGACGCCAACATCCGCCATCAGCAGGGTGGTTTCGATCTCCTCCAGCAGGTCCTCGTCCACCTTCCCGGAGAACAGACCGGACAGACCGGAGCCGAGGTTTTCCCGGGTCTTGCCCAGACCGGATCGGATGCGCTGAAAAACGCTGACTTTCTTTTCTGGCTCTGGCTCTGGCTCTGGCTCTGGCTCTGGCTCTGGCTCTGGCTCTGGCTCTGGCTCTG
>NZ_JAVVLT010000037.1:0-64929 GCF_036224885.1 Marinobacter sp. OP 3.4 | reverse complement strand
CGACTACTTCTTCCTGAAGATAAAAGCAGCGTTTCCCGGTAAAGCGCGATGAACCTTTTTTTTGGCCGCTACAGCCCTATTGTGATGGGTATACCCGAATCGTTCCGCCGGGGTGATCTGGACAAATCCTCGGCGCAACTGCTAAAACCGGGTCACCGATCGAAAGCCAACAGGAGCAGACCATGAAGGTTCACTTTAATGGCATTACCGAGGGCCAGCCGGTCCCCGAGAAATTCGCGTTTGGCGTATTCAGCGAAGAGGACCATATGAGTTTCGGTCCCAACCGCAACCCCGAAGTCACCTGGGAAGACGCCCCGGAAGGCACCAAGAGCTTTGTGGTGATGATGTTTGATCCCGATGTGCCGAGCATTGCCGATGACGTCAACCAGGAGGGCAAGGTGGTCTCCAACGAGATTCCGCGGGTGGATTTCTTCCACTGGCTGCTGGTGGATATCCCCGCGTCCGTCAACCGGATTCCGGAAGGGGAGGACAGTGACGGCGTCAGCCCCAAGGGCAAGGAACCCGGCCCCGGCCCCATTGGCATCCGTGGCGTCAACAACTTCACCCAGTTCCTGGCCGGTAACCCGGATATGGCCGGAACCTACGGTGGCTATGACGGCCCCTGCCCGCCCTGGAACGACGAGCTGATCCACCATTATCACTACGAGGTGCACGCCCTGGATGTGGAAACCCTGGGCCTGGACGGCGAGTTTGATGGCGAGGCTGTCAGCAAGGCCATGGAAGGGCATGTGCTGGCCAGCGAGCGGGTGACCGGAACCTACACCCTGAACCCGGATCTTCGCTAGTCGTGTAATATCCGCGCTCTCCCGGTGTCTGTAGTAACGCAGGCTGCGGGAGAGTTGCCGGATACCGGATATCAGCGGGATTATCGGCGTTCACCCTATGGTGACTATGATCATTCAGACCGGCTGTATTTTCCGGTATCCGCGGAAAGCCGGGAGTACCATCCCAAAACCTGGGTCATCGGGCTGGCGGTGAATGGCGAGGCGCGGGTCTGGCCTTTCCCCGAACTGGATGCGGCCATTACCCCGGTAAAGGATGTTATTGGTGGGCGGGCGGTGACCATCCACTATGATCCGGAGGTCCCCAGTGCCTGGGTGGTTGATAGCTCTGGCCGTGATCTGGCGGCAACGCGGGCTTTCTGGTTTGCCTGGTACACCTTCTATCCGGAGACAACGATATTTCAGGCTGACGATCGGGACTGAGGCGGTTTAAGAGCCACCGGGGTTATTCAGCGCCTCCTCCACCGCCCGGTCCAGTCGCCGGGCGTAGTCTTCATCCATGCGATAATCCGAGTGCCCCTTCATCAACTGAATGCTCTCGCGGAGGTTGCCGATGAAGGATCGACAGTGCCTGCACATCAGCAAGTGCATTTTCACCGACAGGGTATCGGTTGTACCGAGCTTCCCATCGATGTAGTCGCTGGCGATTCGGGCCAGATCTCGACACATCAGCATTCGCCGGTCTCCTGGAAGGTTTCCACCATCAGATAGATTTTCTGCCGGGCACGGTGAAGCAGTACCCTCAAGTTAGACGCGCTGATGTCCAGGATGTTACACACATCGTCGGCTTTATGCTGGTGAGCCTCGTAGAGCATGACAGCGGAGCGTTGCTGCTCCGGAAGGGCGGACAGGTGTTTGTCGAGGCAGTCGCTGAGGGCACCATTCTCCATCAGGGATTCAGCGTCTTCCTCAAAACGGAGTTTTGGTGGTGTGGCCCAGCGCCCGCCAGCCTGGAAGCGGTCAGCAATGCCGGGCTCCAGTTCCTCGCCGAGCTCGCTGGATACCTCCCGGTTGGCGGTGCGCAACCGGTTCTTGCAGCGGTTGGCAACGATCCGGTGAAGCCAGGTTTTCAGGCCGGAGCGGCCTTCGAACTTTTTGATGGCCTCGACCACGTTGACCCAGGTCTCCTGAACAACATCTTCGGCACTGGAATGGTCCAGGTAATAACGGGCAACAGCCAGCATGCCGGGGGAATAATTCCGGACAGCGTGGCGAAAGGCCATCTGGTCACCCGCCTGCAAGGCGGTGACCAGGCGACCTTCGTCAGTGATTTTGTCCGTTGCCAAGTCCATAACGCGTCTCCATCCCTTGTTCCGGTTGAGTCATTCCAGCCTCCAAGATGGCCTTTTACCCTTCTGGTTCCCGCTTACTTGAGCAATTGTTCAAATTCTAGCACAGCGTGATCATGGTGTCGGAAACGTAAAAAGGCCTCATTCGTTGGAATGGGGCCATAAGGGGATCAGACCGTTTCTGTCAGATGATCGGGTTTCCTTCGTCGTCATAGGTATTGGAAACGACGATGTCCTTCGGAGCTTTCTTCTCCGGGTTTTCAGCGTCGTTTTCATTGTGCCTCTGGTCCGTGTTATCGCTGGCTTTTTCCCCGGCGAGCTGTTGCTCCTGGAACTGACGCTCAAGGACTTCTTCCATCCACTTCTGCTGGGCATGGCCCATGGAAGCCGTTGCGCCCAGTACCAGGCCTGCGGTGATAACGGCAAGCTTCCTGAGTGTGATTGCAGTGTTCATGATGTTTTCTCCTTTCCGACTCTTGGTGAGTTCGGATAATAGACACGCAGCAAGCCCGGGTTGTTACTTTGCCGATGACAAGATAATTTGTTGAAGTTGTTCAGAAAAAAGCGGCATTATCTGGCGTAACGAACGTTCGGGTGGCGTGTCCATGCATAGACGTGCGCCTGGTATTGGCGGTCACCAAAAACAAGAAGAGCCGGAACCATGTTCAACTGGATCTCCCGGGCCCTGGCCCGCTACCTTTCCAAGCCTGTCGCTGACTTTTCCATCAGTACGTCAACCTGGGAGGCACTGCAGGCGACCATCCAGCCCGGCGATGTACTGCTGGTGGAAGGGGACACCCGGGTAAGCGTTGCCATCAAGTACCTGACCCAGTCCACCTGGTCCCATGCCGCACTGTATCTGGGGGAGGCTGCCGGGCTGGGTCACAACGAAAACGGCGAGGCCAATACCCTGGTGGAAGCCGATCTGGAGGCGGGCATCCGGGCCATTCCCCTGTCCTTTTACCGTCACCGTCATACCCGAATCTGTCGTCCGGTGGATCTGGGAAGGGAAGCCCTGGAGGCGTTGTCTCGGTATTCCCGTGAGCGCCTTGGCCACCAGTATGATCTCAAGAACATCGTCGACCTGGCTCGCTATCTGTTACCCACACCGCCGGTACCTGTTCGGTACCGGCGGAGAATGCTGGCACTGGGCAGTGGTGACCCCACCCGGGCGATCTGTTCATCCTTTATCGCTCAGGGGTTTCAGAGTATCCGCTACCCTATCCTGCCGGAGGTGATCGCCATGCCTTCTGACGACCCGAAGTGCCGGGAGTGTGAGCGGGAGTTTTACCGGATTCGGCACCACTCCCTTTTCGTACCAAGGGATTTCGATGCCTCGCCCTATTTCGAGATCATAAAACCCACCATTGCACAGGGCTTCGATTACCGGGCACTTGAGTGGTTGAGGTCCTGATGCGGAGACAGGATAGTGGTGTCAGGGTTGGGGCAAGCTGAGGTGCATTCTGTTCAGCTCCGTATGTTTCACTCCGTGCCCTGGC
Source organism: Marinobacter sp. OP 3.4 (assembly GCF_036224885.1). Lineage (NCBI taxonomy): Bacteria > Pseudomonadati > Pseudomonadota > Gammaproteobacteria > Pseudomonadales > Marinobacteraceae > Marinobacter > Marinobacter sp. OP 3.4. Next base: position 61,338 of record NZ_JAVVLT010000037.1, on the reverse strand, counting down.
TGGCATTAGTGTCGTCCTGTGAGCTTCTGTCACCGAAGGGCACGCCTGTGCCGCAATCCTTTATCGAGAGACTGGTGAACAGCCAATGAAAGGCACTATTGCCCAATGTTCACCCGCGACTATGCTTCAAGTAGGATCCATGCCGGAAGGAGGTTGTAATGAAAACACTGTTGATCAACACGCTATTGACGATGGTCCTGCTCACAAGCGCACCTTTGTCTGCACAGGATGATCCGCTGCGAGTCGGAATGTCCGGCCAGTATTTCCCGTTCACCTTTGTAGAGCAGGATGAGCTCAAGGGCTTCGACGTCGATGTCATGGATGCCATTGGTGAGGAGATGGGGCGTGACATCCAATACGAAACCGCCAACTTCTCCGGCCTGTTTGGCATGCTGGAATCCGGGCGCATCGACACCGTTGCCAACCAGATCACCATCACTGAAGAGCGACAGAAAGCGTATATTTTCAGCGACCCTTACGTCTATGACGGGGCCCAGGTGGTGACCAAGGAAGGCAACAACGAGATCAAGGGGGTGGAAGACCTCAAAGGGAAAACCGTTGCCGTGAATCTGGGCTCCAATTTCGAAGCACTGCTGCGAGAGCTGCCCTACGCCGACCAGATCGACATCAAGACCTACGACAGCAATATCGAGCGGGATACCGCCCTGGGCCGGGTTGATGCGTTTGTGATGGACCGGGTCAGTGCCAGCCAGATTATCAAGGACAAGCCCCTGCCGCTGGCATTGGCCGGGCCGACCTTCTCACAGATCACCAATGCCTATCCCTTCCGGGACACGGACGAAGGCCGGGCCCTCCGTGACGAGGTGAACCAGGCCCTGGCGGCCCTGCGGGAGGATGGCACCCTCAAGGAGATCTCCGAGCGATGGTTCGGCACCGATATCACCCGGCCCTGAGGGGCGCATCGAGGCGGCTTCTGTTATGGACGTCCTGAACGTCGAGTACATGATCGGGCTGATACCCATCCTGTTGCGGTATCTGCCCCTGACACTGGAGCTTGCCGGCGTGGGTATGGTGCTGGCACTCATCCTGGCATGCCTGTTCGCGGTTGTGCGGGTGTTGCGTATTCCAGTGCTCAACCAGCTCACCATCCTGTTCATTTCGTTTTTCCGTGGCACGCCACTGCTGGTCCAGTTGTTCCTGTTCTACTACGGCCTGCCGCAGCTGGTCAGTGCATTGACGGTCATTGACGGCATTACGGCGACCATCATGGGCCTGACCATGCATTTCTCCGCCTATATGGCGGAGTCCATCCGGGCGGCCATCATCGGGGTGGATCGCAGCCAGACCGAGGCGGCGCTGTCCATCGGCATGACCAATGGCCAGCTCATGCGGCGGATCGTCCTGCCCCAGGCTACCCGGGTTGCGTTGCCCACGCTGATGAACTATTTCATCGACATGATCAAGGCCACCTCCCTGGCCTTCACCCTGGGAGTGACGGAACTGATGGGGGCGACCCAGAAGGAGGCGTCCGGCAGTTTCCTGTACTTTGAGGCGTTCATCGTGGCCGCCATCATGTACTGGATCGTGGTGGAGCTGCTGTCCAAGGTCCAGCACTACCTGGAAATCCGCCTGAACCGGGCCTATAGCCGATGATCAAACTGGAATCACTGAGCAAACATTTTGGCAAGGCCGTGGTCCTCAACGGCATCGACCTGACCATTGAGCAGGGCGAAATCGTGGTGATCATCGGGCCTTCGGGAACCGGCAAATCCACCCTGCTGCGCTGCATCAATTTTCTAGAGCAACCCACGGCCGGCACCATGACCGTGGGCGACCTCACCGTGGATGTAAAAAAAGCCAGCCGGGCGGATATTCTCTCGATGCGGCGGCGAACCGCCTTTGTGTTCCAGAACTATGCACTGTTTGCCAACAAGACGGCACTTCAGAACATCGCCGAACGCTTGCTGGTGGTGGATAAATGGCCCAAGGATAAGGCTTACCGACGGGCACGCGAGATCCTCGAACAGATCGGCCTGGGCGAAAAAGCTGATGCCTATCCGGCGTCCATGTCCGGCGGCCAGCAACAGCGGGTGGGTATTGGTCGTGCCATGGCTGCTGGCGCCGAAGTCATCCTGTTTGACGAGCCTACGTCATCCCTGGATCCGGAGTGGGTGGAAGAAGTGCTGGGGCTGATGAAACAACTGGCCTCGGAGCGACAGACCATGATGGTGGTCACCCATGAGATGTCATTTGCCCGGGATGTGGCCGACCGGGTGATCTTCATTGACGGCGGGCGGATCGTGGAGCAGGGGCCGCCGAGCGAGATTTTCTACCACCCCCAGGACCCCAGGACCAAGGACTTCCTGAAGAAGATCCTGGCCACCAATCCGGTGTGACCCCGGCGGCTGGATAAACCATGGCCGGCTACTGCGACAGCTCAGGGAAGTTCTCCGGCCGGTTCAGGGACCAGTCGTAGTCGATGTGATCGATGGCGTCGGTCTGGTTCGCCCGGGTGGCGACGTCGGGGGCTGCCAGCAACAGGAGGCCGAGGATGGTTCGCAGGCGTGACATTCAGGTTCCCCTTCTTGCTTTGATCACCATCCCGTCAGACACCTGAAATCGCCGTTTGTTACACCCGGCCGGGATATCCCAGAGCCCCTGCGGGGCAATCTTCACGGGACTGACCATGAAGTGTCACCGACACGTCATGTGTGGTTGTCAGGTTGTGTCATGAGAAGGGTAACCGTCAGGGGCAGCTATGCCACACTATCGCAGCGTTTTTATTTCCGACGTTCACCTGGGAACCCCGGACTGCCAGGCAGATTATCTGCTGGACTTCCTGGACAACATCCATTGCGACACCCTCTACCTGGTGGGTGATATCGTGGACCTGATTGCCATGCAGCGGCGGGTGCACTTCACCAAATCCCACGAAGCGGTGGTGCATCGCCTGCTGGTCATTGCCGCCAACGGCACCCGCGTGGTGTACGTGCCCGGGAATCACGACGAGTTCATGCGGCGCTTCTGCGGCCAGACCATCAGTGGCGTGGAGCTTCACCAGAAGATCATCCACACCACCGCCGATGGCCGCCGGTTTATGGTGTGCCACGGCGACCAGTTCGACCAGGTGGTGCGCTGCAGCCCGCTGATGCTGCTGGTGGGTGACCGGGCCCACGGCCTGCTGCTGCGGCTCAACCGCTGGTTCAACGCCTGGCGCCGCCTGCAGGGCAAGCCCTACTGGTCGCTGGCGGCCTGGCTCAAGGGCCGTATCGGCAAGGCGCGGACCTTTATCCGCCGGTTCGAGCTGGCGGCCCTGACCGCCGCCGAAAAGGGCAACTACGACGGCTTTATCTGCGGCCATATCCACTCCGCCGGCTTCCTGCGCAGCCAGGAAGGGCTGTATTGCAACGATGGTGACTGGGTGGAGCACTGCACCGCGCTGGTGGAAAACGCGGACGGCAAGCTGGAGTTGCTGCACTGGTCCGAGCAGCCATCGATCATTGCCACCGAACCATCGGCACCGGCACCAGAGGTCAGTGGCGACCGTCGTCCGGTGATCGATATCCTGCCGGCGGCCTTCCTGGAGCAGGTGAACCGGATCTAGGAGTCTGCGCGGTAGAAAGTCGCTGACTCCCGGGGCCAGCCGGTTACTTTTCGAGCGGGCTTCTGGTAAGCTTCGCGCCCCCGATATGTCAGGCATCTGACATCCATCAACCGAACAGTACGCTGCCCATCGTGACGATCACTCCGCCATAGTATTCCGGCTCTCCCCTAGTCGGCCTGTTTTCGACATGCTGCCTTCCCGATCTACCAGCCTGGTTCAGGCGAGTCATGGGGAGCTGTCTGTCATGTTCACGCTGCGCAGCCAGCGTCCCAAGATTCTCTGAAACCCGTGGAACCCCGTTGTTATGGTGAAAACCCTCAAAGCCAACTGGCTGTCCAATATTCGTGGTGACCTGCTCGCCGGTATCGTCGTGGCCCTGGCCCTGATTCCGGAAGCCATCGCCTTTTCCATTATTGCCGGCGTTGACCCGAAGGTTGGTCTTTACGCTTCGTTCTGTATTGCGGTGGTAATCGCTTTTGTCGGTGGGCGCCCCGGCATGATCTCCGCCGCCACCGGTGCCATGGCGTTGCTGATGGTGACCCTGGTGAAGGAGCACGGGCTGGAATACCTGCTGGCGGCCACCCTGCTGACCGGGGTGCTGCAGATCGGTGCCGGGTACCTGAAACTGGGCGGCCTGATGCGGTTTGTGTCCCGCTCGGTGGTCACCGGTTTCGTCAATGCCCTGGCGATCCTGATCTTCATGGCCCAGCTACCGGAACTGACCAATGTCACCTGGCATGTCTACGCCATGACGGCGGCGGGCCTGGGCATTATCTACCTGTTCCCCTACCTGCCGGTGGTGGGCAGGCTGATCCCCTCGCCGCTGGTGTGCATTGTGGTGCTGACCGGGGTGGCCATGTGGTACGGCATTGATATCCGCACCGTGGGTGATATGGGCGAGCTGCCGGATACCCTGCCGGTATTCCTGTGGCCGGAGGTGCCGCTGACCCTGGAGACCCTGATGATCATCCTGCCCTATTCCGTGGGCCTGACGGTGGTTGGCCTGCTGGAATCCATGATGACGGCGACCATCGTGGATGACCTGACCGACACCACCTCGGACCGCAACCGGGAGTGCAAGGGCCAGGGCATTGCCAACATCGGCTCCGGCCTGCTGGGGGGCATGGCCGGTTGCGCGATGATTGGCCAGTCCATCATCAACATCAAATCCGGTGGCCGTACCCGGCTGTCTACCCTGTCCGCAGGCATTTTCCTGCTGATCATGGTGCTGGTGCTGGACCAGTGGCTGGTGCAGATCCCCATGGCCGCCCTAGTGGCGGTGATGATCATGGTGTCCATCGGTACCTTCAGTTGGGGTTCCATCAAGAACCTCAAGGACCATCCGCTGTCCACCAATATCGTGATGGTGGTGACCGTGGTCGTGGTGGTGGCCACCCACAACCTGGCCTTCGGTGTACTGGCCGGGGTACTGCTGGCGGCCCTGTTCTTCGCCAACAAGGTGGGGCACTACATGCTGGTCACATCCGAGTACGATGAAACGTCTGATACCCGTACCTACAACGTGGTGGGGCAGGTGTTCTTCAGTTCCTCGGAAAAGTTCACCGAATCCTTTGATTTCAAGGAAGCTCTGGATAAGGTAATCATTGACCTGAGCCGGGCCCACTTCTGGGATATCACCGCCGTGGCGGCCCTGGACAAGGCGGTCATCAAGTTCCGCCGTGAAGGCGCCGAGGTGGAGGTGATTGGCCTGAACGAGGCCAGTGCCACCATCGTTGACCGTTTCGGGGTGCATGACAAGCCGGACGCCATCGACCAGTTGATGGGGCACTGATATGACAGAGAACACGCAAAGCCAGAGCGATCGCGGTCAGAATAACAACCATACTGACAATCAGAGCGAGAATGCCATGCTACGAGTAGTCGCCTGTATCGATGGTTCCCGGGCCGCTCCGGCGGTCTGTGACTATGCCGCCTGGGCCGGTCGGCATATGGGGGTTCCCCTCATGCTGCTGCATGTGCTTGACGAGGAACGCTACCCGGTCGCCCCGGACCTGGCCGGCAATATCGGCCTGGGCAGCCGGGAACACCTGCTGGAGGAGCTGGCGGACCTGGATCAGCAACGCAGCAAGCTGGCCCTGGAGCAGGGCCACCACCTGCTGGAGCAGGCGGAGCGGCGGGTGATGGACACTGGCGCCACCGAGGTCATCAAGCGGCAGCGTCACGGCGACCTGACTGAATCCCTGTTGACCCTGGAAAGCCAGACCCGGTTGCTGGTCATGGGGCTGCACGGCGAGAGCAGTTCCGACCGTGACCTGCACATCGGCAGCCAGCTGGAAACCGCGATCCGCAGCCTGCATCGCCCCATCCTGCTGGTACCGGACGAGTTTACGCCGCCGAAGAGTGCCATGCTGGCCTTCGATGGCAGCAAGACCGCCTTCCGCAGCGTTGAACTGCTGGCAGGCAGTCCGGTTCTCAAGGGCATGCCGCTTCACATCGTGATGATCGGGCCGGAAACCGGTGACCGCTGGGAGCAACTGAAACAGGCGGAAGTCATGCTGTCGGAGCTGGGCGGGGAGATTACCCTGGCCATCCGCGCTGGCGATGTGGAACCCGCACTCCACCGCTATCAGACGGAGCACGATATCGACATGCTGGTGATGGGTGCCTATGGCCATTCCCGTATCCGTCAGTTCCTGGTGGGCAGCACTACAACCACCATGCTGAAGACGGCGGAGAAGCCCCTGGTCATTCTCCGGTAGCAGACGATATGGCATTCTGTGGCGGGTCAATGGGCAAGGCACTGGTTTGCTTGCTTTTATAATGAAATAATCATCGTTAGTCTATTGCATCAATTACGGTATCGGTCTTGTGTGCATGTCCGCATGATCCCAGGGCCGGGTTTTCTGATCAGGATGTCTAACCTATGCGCACCTTTGTCCGTTTTCTGATTGTCATCGTCCTTCTGGGTCTGATCCTGGGCGGCATTTTCGGCTACAAGTTCTACCAGTTCGGCCAGATGAAGGAGATGATGTCCCAGCCCCAGCCGCCGACACCGGTGAGTGCCACCAATGTCGCCCTGGAGCTGTGGACACCCGCTATCAAGTCCGTGGGTAGCGTCGAGGCTGTCAATGGCATCCGGGTTGCCAACGAGGTGCCCGGCGTTATTGAGGAAATCGGGTTTGAATCCGGCGATACCGTTGAGCAGGGAGACATCCTGATCCGGCTGGATTCCGAAATCGACGAGGCGGCCCTGCGCACCCGTCGTGCCGAAGCCCAGCTGGCGGCCCAGGAATTCAAGCGCATTGAGAACCTGCTGCCCCGTCGTGCCGTGTCCCAGTCCCAGTACGATGAGGCCAAGGCCAACTATGATGCCGCCCGGGCCCGGGTCAATGAGGCCGAAGCCCAGCTCAACAAGAAGGTGATCCGCGCGCCCTTCGACGGCAACCTGGGCCTGCGGCTGGTGGACCAGGGGGAATACATCCCCACCGGCACCCCGATTGTCGAGATCAACATGCTCGACCCCATCTACCTGGATTACACCCTGTCGGAGCGCAACCTGCCCAGCGTTGACCGTGGCTATGAGGTTCGGGCGACCGTCGCTGCCGTGCCGGGGGAAACCTTTACCGGCGAGGTCAGCGCCATCAACACCTCGGTGAACCCTGAAACCCGCACCGTGCGTATCCGGGCCACCCTTGCCAACCCCGACGGTAAGCTGCGTCCGGGTATGTTCGCCACCGTGATGACCCGCCAGCCGGACGATGAGGCGGTGCTGACCCTGCCCAGGACGGCGGTGTCCTATAACACCTACGGTGACTACGTGTTCCTGATCGGCGAGAACGATGACGGCCAGCTCACGGTCAACCGCCGTTCCGTGCAGACCGGCGAAGTCCGGGGCGAACGCGTCGCTATTGAAAAGGGACTCGAGGAAGGCGACCAGGTAGTGGCCAAGGGCCTGTTGCGACTACGGGCCGGCCAGCCGATCGAGATCCAGCAGGATGATGAGCAGCCGGAGGCCTCCGAGTAATGCGCTTTACTGACGTTTTTGTCCACCGGCCGGTGCTGGCCACGGTGGTCAGCCTGTTGATCCTGCTGCTCGGGGCCCGTGCCGCCCTGGAGATGGAAATCCGGGAGTACCCACAACTTGAGAGCACCACGGTAACCGTGACCACGGCCTACCCGGGGGCGAGCTCCGAGCTGGTCAAGGGTTTTATCACCACACCCTTGCAGCAGGCCATGGCCGAAGCCAGCGGTATCGACTACCTGACCTCCACCAGCTCCCAGGGCGTGTCCACCATCAACGCCAAGATGGAGCTGAACTACGACGCCAACGCCGCGCTGGCGGAAATCCAGGCCAAGGTGGCCAGCCAGCGTAACGTGCTGCCGGCGGATGCCCAGGACCCGGTGATCACCTCCGAGACCGGGGACTCCACGGCGCTGATGTACATCGCCTTCTACAGCAGTGATCTGGACGTGCCCCAGATCACCGACTACCTGACCCGGGTAGTGCAGCCCAAGCTGCAGGCCCTGGCCGGCGTCGGCAAGGCGGACCTGCTGGGCCGCACCTTTGCCCTGCGGGCGTGGCTGGACCCGGAGCGCCTGGCGGCAGTGGACATGACGCCCCAGGAAGTGGTCAGCGTGCTGTTGCGCAACAACTACCAGGCGGCGGTGGGTAACACCGAAGGCAAGTACACCAAGATCAGCCTGACCAGTGACACCGATGTGTCGGACCTGGACCAGTTCCGGGACCTGGTGGTGAAGGAGGCCAATGGCTCGATCATCCGCCTGCGGGATATCGCCCGTGTGGAACTGGGCTCCCAGAGCTATGACAACCTGGCGCTGTACAAGGGCCAGCCGGCCACCTATGTGGCCATCGAGATGTCCCCCGGCGCCAACCCGCTGACGGTGGCGGAACTGGTCAAGGCGGAACTGCCGGACATCGAGGAACAGCTCCCGTCCGGCCTGGACGTGCGCCTGGCCTACGATGCCTCCGAGTTCATCGATGATTCCATCAACGAGGTGATCAAGACCCTGCTGGAAGCACTGGTGATCGTGCTGGTGGTGGTATTCCTCTGCCTGGGGTCCCTGCGTGCCGCGGTGGTGCCGTCGGTGGCGGTGCCCCTGTCGCTGGTGGGCGGCGCCTTTATCATGCTGATGATGGGCTTTTCCCTGAACCTGCTGACACTGCTGTCCATGGTGCTGGCCATCGGCCTGGTGGTGGATGACGCCATCATCATGGTGGAGAACGTCCACCGTCACATTGAACAGGGCGAGACCAAATTCCATGCTGCCCTCCATGGCGCCAGGGAGATGGCGGTTCCCATAATCGCCATGACCACCACCCTGGTGGCGGTGTATGCCCCCATCGGCTTTATGGGGGGGCTGACCGGCTCGCTGTTTATCGAGTTCGCCTTTACGCTGGCGGGCACCGTGGTGATTTCGGGCATTGTCGCCCTCACTCTGTCGCCGGTACTGTCCGGGGCCATCCTCAAGCCCCACGGCAATCCCAGTCGCTTCGAGCAGTTCGTGGAGAAGACCTTCAACGGCCTGGCCAATGCTTACAAGCGGGCGCTGGCCTCCCTGATGTCCACCATCTCGGTGGTGATCTTCTTCGCCTTCATGATCTTCGCTTCCATCTTCTTCATGGTCATGCTCAGCCAGAGCGAGCTGGCGCCGGAAGAGGACCAGGGCATCCTGTTTTACCAGGGCAAGGGGCCGCAGACGTCCACCCTGGAGTACCTCCGGGAAGAGGGCAGTGAAGTGCAGCAGCGCATGACCACGGTGGACGGTTACCAGGAGGATTTCATGATCCTCGGTATCACCGGCCCCAATGAGGTCTTCGGCGGCTTCAAGATGGCACCCTGGAGCGAACGGTCGGTCACCCAGTTCGATGTCCAGCCGAAGCTGAATGCCGAGCTGAACAAGGTCACCGGCCTGCAGACGGCGGTCTTTGCTCCATCGGCCCTGCCGGGCTCCAGTGGCCTGCCGTTCCAGTTCGTGATCACCACCGGCGGCGACTACGAGCAACTCAACGAGATTGCCAGTGAGCTGCAGGGTCGTGCCATGCAGAGCGGCAACTTCATGTTCCTGCAGAAGTCCATCGCCTTCGACAAGCCGGTGGTCCAGATCCAGGTGGACCGGGACCGGGTGGCGGACCTGGGCCTGTCCATGCAGGATGTGGGGCAGGCCATGTCCAGCATGCTCGGTGGCGGCTACATCAACCGCTTCAGCATGGAAGGCCGTTCCTACCAGGTGATCCCGCAGGTGCAGCAGGACTTCCGCATCAGCGAGGCGGCCCTGAACGACTACTACATACGCTCGGATACCGGGGACCTGGTGCCCCTGGGCAGCGTGGTCAGTTTCCAGGAAGGGGTGGAGCCGTCCCAGCGGACCCAGTTCAACCAGCTCAACTCCATTACCCTGCAGGGCGTGGTCATGCCCGGCGTGGCCATGGGGGCCGCCATGGACTGGATGGAGCAGAACGCCAGCGAGATCTTCCCCCAGGGCTTCAGCTCCGATTACATGGGGCAGACGCGGCAACTGTCCACCGAGGGCAGCGCCCTGGCCATTACCATGGCCCTCTCGCTGCTGGTGATCTACCTGGTGCTGGCGGCCCAGTTCGAGAGCTGGCGTGATCCGCTGATCATCCTGGTGTCCGTGCCCCTGTCGGTGGCCGGTGCCATGGCGTTTATCGTGCTGGGCTTCGCCACCATCAATATCTACACCCAGGTGGGGTTGATCACCCTGATCGGCGTGGTGGCGAAGAACGGCATATTGATCGTGGAATTCGCCAACCAGTTGCAGATCGATCGCAAGCTGGACAAGCGCCAGGCGGTGCTGGAGGCGGCGGCCATCCGACTGCGGCCGATCATCATGACGTCGCTGGCGTTGATCTTTGCCATGGTGCCGCTGCTGGTCGCCATTGGTCCCGGGGCCCAGAGCCGTTTCGCCATTGGCCTGACCATCGTCGCCGGCCTGGGCATCGGTACCTTCTTCACGGTCTTCATCCTGCCGGCGTTCTATATCCTGCTGGCCCGTGACCACAATGCGGGTCAGCCGGATGACGATGAAGGTGAAGAGGCAGAGAGCGACGGCATAGGCATAACGTGATGTCGTCAGGAAAGGGGGCTCAGGCCCCCTTTTTTTGTGATACTCACGGCACCCCCTGACGTGCCCCTGACCGGATGTAATTGCGACTTTCCCGTTATTATTTTGTGAGGTCTGCAAGCTAGTCTGTAATGGACGGCGAAATGTGGTGTCTGAGTAGTGTCCCGTTTGGTTAATTCGCTGACCTACTGAGCCACTGAGAGCCTTGAGAGCAAGGGGCGGTGGCGAAGGTTTGGTGGCTCCAAATCGAGCCGGCGCAACGCGGCTATCAAGGCTCTCAGTGGCTCCCGAAGGGCGCGACGCTGGGCCCTCTGGCCGGTGTTGCCAGCCCTTGATGTGGAACCACCACACCTTCGGACTGGCGCCTTGGCCAGAGGGCCCAGCGTCACGCAGTAGGTCAGCGAATTAACCAAACGGGACACTAACACCTTCATGTCAAAACGGAACCGATAGACAATGTCCAAACCGAAACTGATCCTGCTGGCGATTATCGCGGTCCTGGTGGCGGCCTTCCTGCTGCTGGGCGGGCCGGAGCTGCTGACGCTGGAGAACCTGCAGCGTCATCAGGCCGACCTGAACCAGTGGATTGCCAGCAATCTGCTGCTGGCGGTCTCCGGCTATGCGCTGATCTACATTGTGGTGACGGCACTGTCGCTGCCGGGAGCAGCGGTCATGACCCTGGCCGGCGGCGCCTTTTTCGGTAATGCGGTGGGCTTGCTGACGGTGTCGGTGGCTTCCACCATCGGTGCCTCCATTGCCTTCCTTGTCGCCCGGTTCCTGTTGCGGGACACCCTTCGCCGGAAGTACGCCAACACCGTCAGGCGCATCGATGAAGGCATTGAGCGGGATGGTGCCTTCTACCTGGCGACCCTTCGCCTGGTGCCGGTGTTCCCCTTCTTCCTGATCAACCTGGCCCTGGGGCTCACCGGCATGAAGCTGCGGACCTACGCCCTGGTGAGCTGGCTGGCCATGCTGCCGGGTACCTTCGTGTTCGTGAACGCCGGCACCCAGCTGGCCCAGATCGACAGCATGGGGGATATCGTGTCCGCCGACCTGTTGCTGTCCTTTGCGCTGCTGGGGCTGTTCCCGCTGATCGCCAAGTTCGTGGTGGATTTTATCCGCCGTCGCCGCGCTTATCGGGGATTCACCAGACCCGAGCGCTTTGACTACAACCTGCTGGTGATCGGGGGCGGTTCCGCCGGGCTGGTGTCGGCCTATATCGGCGCTGCCGTGAAGGCAAAAGTGGCCCTGATTGAACGGGATAGGATGGGTGGCGACTGCCTCAACACCGGCTGCGTGCCTTCCAAGGCCCTGATCCGCAGTGCCCGGGCGGCGGATACGATGCGTCATGCCGATCGCTATGGGCTGGACTCGGTGCCGGTCTCCGGCTCGTTCACCAGCATCATGGCGCGGGTCAAGCGGGTGATTCGCAAGATCGAGCCCCATGATTCGGTGGAGCGCTACCAGAGTCTCGGGGTGGACTGCATTGCCGGCAGCGCCGCTTTCGTGTCGCCCTGGGAAGTGGATGTCACCCACAATGACGGTCGACGGGAACGGCTCAGCGCCCGCAGCATCGTGGTGGCCACCGGCGGCAAGCCCTTCCTGCCCCCGATTCCCGGGCTGGATGCCATGGCGCCGCTGACCTCCGAGAACCTGTGGGACCTGGAGGAGCAGCCGCAACGCCTGCTGGTGATGGGGGGCGGGCCCATCGGCTGTGAATTGTCACAGGCGTTTGCCCGGCTGGGCATCACCGTCACCCAGGTGGAGGCCATGGACCGGTTGCTGATGAAGGAAGACCCGGAGGTGGCGGAGCTGGTGGCGGACAGCCTGCGCCGTGACGGCATTGACCTGCGGCTGGGGCACAAGGTGGTGGAGTTCGTCGAGGATAACGGTGAACGGGTGGCCGTGTGCGAACATGATGGCGAACCGGTGCGGATCCCCTTCGACCGGGTGCTGGTGGCGGTGGGGCGCGCTGGCAATACCGAGGGCCTGAACCTGGAGGCCCTGGGCATCGAGCCCCGTCGCAATGGCACCGTGCCAGTGGAAGAGGACATGTCCGTCGGTTTCCCCAATGTGTTTGCCTGCGGCGATGTGGCCGGCCCTTACCAGTTTACCCACGCCGCTGCCCACCAGGCCTGGTACGCCGCCGTGAATGGCCTGTTCGGCCAGTTCAAACGCTTTCGGGTGGACTATCGTGTCCTGCCCTGGGTGACCTTCACCGCGCCGGAAGTGGCGCGGGTGGGGCTGAGTGAAGAGGAAGCGCAACAGCAGGGCGTGCACTACGAGGTCACCCGCTACGGGCTGGACGACCTGGACCGGGCGATTGCCGAAGACGAGGACCATGGCTTTATCAAGGTGTTGACGGTACCAGGTAAGGACCGGATCCTCGGCGCCGTGGTGGTGGGCACACACGCTGCGGAGATCCTGGCGGAATTCACCCTGGCCATGAAGCATGGCATTGGGCTCAACAAGATCCTGGGGACCATCCACCCCTACCCCACCTGGAACGAATCCGCCAAATTTGCCGCCGGCCAGTGGAAGCAGGCCCACGCCCCGGAAGGCGTGCTGGGCTGGCTGGCGAAGTTCCATCGGTGGCGATTGGGGGGTGGTCAGTCCGCCGGATCGGATCGTACACAGGATGAGTCTGTAACATAAACCGGATTCCCGTGTCCGAGGAAGAACAACAGAGTGGAGCACCTATGCCCCTGACTGCAGAGAGAATCATACCCACGACTGAAGTGCTGGAGCCCCGGGCCCGGGACAGCTGGACCCATACCCGGGCCGGGGAACCCCGTGGCTACATCGACTCCGACCGCCTGAAGGAGTTGTGGATTCACACAGGCACCGCCTGCAACCTGTCCTGCCCCTTCTGCCTGGAAGGGTCGCACCCTGGTGACGGTCGCATTCCCGGCATGACACTCAGTGATGTGAAACCCTTTATCCACGAGGCCCTGGACATGGGTGTGGAGCAGTTTTCCTTCACCGGCGGAGAGCCCTTCGTGATCCGGGATTTCGTCAACATCCTGGATTACGCCAGCCAGCACCGCCCCTGTTTCGTGCTGACCAATGCCACCGACCCGCTGCTCAAACGTCGGCACCAGGTGCTGCCGTTGCTGGATAACCCCTACCCGATCCACTTCCGGGTCAGTCTCGATTTTCCGGACGCGGCCCGCCACGACGTGGACCGGGGCGAAGGGAGTTTCGACAAGGCCCTTGAGGGAATCCGCTGGCTGGTGGACCAGGGCTTCAAGGTGTCCATCGCCCGCCAGACCGATAGCCCGGAAGATCCCTTGCAGATCGAGGAAGCCTTCCGCTCGATTTTCCGCAACTGGGGCATTCCCGAGACCCTGGCCTTTACCGCCTTCCCGGACCTGGGCACGCCCGGCTCCGACGACGGCAGCCCCGAGATCACCGAAACCTGCATGGAAAAGTACCCGACCCGGGAAAGCCGGTCCCACTTCATGTGTACCTATACCCGCATGCTGGTGAAGAAGAACGACCAGGTCAGGGTCTACGCCTGCACGCTGGTGGACGACGACCCGGAATACGACCTGGGCGGCACTCTGGCGGAAAGCATGGACGAACGCATCATGCTGCGGCATCACCGGTGTTTTGCCTGCTACCGCTTTGGGGCGAGTTGTAGTGCGCCGGAGTAGCAGCAACAAGGCGCCGGACTCGTTTTTACCCCCTCTCCCTTGACGGGAGAGGGATGGGGAGAGGGTGGAGCGGCCAGCAATGTTATCTGGTGCATGGCGCCCTTCGTGCGCTCCCCCTCTCCCTGGCCCTCTCCCGCATTGTGGAGAGGGGATGCAAGGCGCGGGACGAGATGGAGGCCATCGAATGGGTCCCCATCGCAGGCTCCCCCCCCACAACAACCAGGCTAGTGACACCCGCCAAAAACAGAGAAAGAGGAAAAGGGAATGACAGGCACCGAAGCCACCCTGTTCTGGGGATTTCTCATCGTCTACGGGATAGTGATGTACGCCCTGTCACCCAGGAGCCGCAATGCGGCGTCCTTTTACCGGGGCGCGGATGACCAGGGTCGGCCGGTGGGTCAGTGGTCACTCACGGCGTCCATCTTCATAAGCTGGATCTTCGCCAAGTCGGTGACCAACGCCGCCAATCTGGGGGCCGCCTACGGCGTCACCGGCGGCCTGGCCTACGCGGCCTACTGGCTGTCGATTCCCGTGGCCGGCTACATCATCTACCTGATCCGCACCCAGACCGGGGCCGGCAGCCTGCAGGAATTTCTCATCTCCCGCTTCGGACGCCTGGCGGCCCTGAGCTTTGCCGCCGCCATCCTGATACGGCTCTACAACGAAGTCTGGAGCAACACCGCCGTGGTGGGCGGGTACTTTGGCAGCCCCGGCGACTGGCCCTACTACACCGCCGCCATGGTGTTCACTGCCTTCACCCTCGCCTACAGCCTCAAGGGCGGCCTGCGAAGTTCCATCTTTACCGACGTGATCCAGGCGGTGGTGTTCGTGTTCTTCGTGGCGGCGGTGCTGTTCCTGATCCTTCCCGCCAATGACACAGGCACCCTGCTGACCAACGGCGAGTTCCGCCTGGATGCGGGCATGGACCTGTTGCTGGTGGCCGGGCTGCAACTGTTCAGTTATCCGTTCCACGACCCGGTCCTCACCGACCGGGGCTTTGTGAACCGCGAGAAAACCATGCTCAAGAGCTTCGTGGTGGCGGGCCTGCTGGGTTTCGTGGCAGTGTTTATCTTCAGCCTGGTGGGCGTGCATGCCCGGCTCAATGGCATCGATGCGGGCGGCAACGCTCCGGCAGCCGTGGGCCAGGCCCTGGGCCTTACCGCCCTGTTCCTGATGAGCGTGGTGATGATGACCTCCGCCGGCTCCACCCTGGACTCCACCTTCAGCTCATTCTCCAAGACCATCGCCGTGGATCTGCCCCGATTGGCTTGCCGGGCCGCCGACAGACTGCCCAGCATGAAGGTGGGGGCCGCGGTGATGATCGTCTTCGCCATCCTGGGTAACCTGCCCATGTTCGCCGGCACCGACATCCTCAAGGCCACCACCATTTCCGGCACCATGGTGATGGGCCTGGCGCCGGTGTTCCTGTTCTATGGCTTCACTCGCTGGTCGCCCTGGAGCTTTCACCTGAGTTTCTGGAGCGGTCTGGCCCTCGGCGTGCTGTTGACCGTGGGCTGGATTCCCGAATCCTGGGCCATCGGCGAAGGGGCCTATGCCCTGCTGCTGGGCACCAACGCCTGGGGCATCCTGATTTGCACCGGCGGTTTCTTCCTGCCCCTGGTGATCCGTCGGCTGGCCGGGCGCGCTGTCCCCGCCGCCGAGGCCGGGTCATGACCGAGGGACGCACCTGTCCGCTGCATTACCGGTACCGGCCGGAAGATCTGGCCCGCGATCCGGTGGTCTGTGACGCCGATGTGCTCTATGTGGCCGGCGGCCTGTATGGCAACCCCCTGGCGCTGGCCGAAATCGAGGCCATGGCCGATAGGGAGCGGGCAGCAGGGCGTCGGGTACACCTGTTGTTCAATGGCGATTTCAACTGGTTCAACGCCAGCGACGAACTGTTTGTGAGCATCAACCACCGGGTGCTGGGCCACGACGCCATCACCGGCAATGTGGAGTATGAACTGGCCTGCCCAGGGGATGGCGCGGGTTGCGGCTGCGCCTACCCGGACTTTGTGGACGATGCCGTGGTGGAGCGGTCCAACCGTATCATGGTTCGCCTCCAGGGCATTGCCGCCCACCACCCGGAGCTGCAGCAACGGCTGGGTCGGTTGCCCCGTTATCGGTGCCTGATGTTTGGAGGACTAAAGGTTGTTGTCCTCCATGGCGATCCTGAATCCCTGGCGGGGTGGGGGCTGTCCCACGAGGAGCTGAGCGCCCGTGGTAACGAGCAACTGGCACGCTGGTTTCGCCAGACCGGGGCCGATATCCTGGTCAGCACCCACACCTGCCTGCCGGTGATGCGCGCGATGGTCGTTGATGGTCGTCAGCGGTTGTTCCTCAACAACGGCTCGGCTGGGATGGGTAACCTGATCGGTAGCAGCGCCGGCCTGTTGGCCCGCATTGCCGGGTCAGCGCCGTCAGAGGCGGCGTTCGGGCTACCTTCCGGTTTTCCGGTCAGTGCCGCCCTGGAGCCGGTGCGGTTTCCATTGGCTCCCTGGCTGTCGCTGTTCGATGCCCTGTGGCCGGAGAATACTGACGCTGCATTGTCATATCGCCATCGTATTCTGAACGGTACGTCCCTGACCCCCGGGCAGTTGCGGGCGGGCACTGGAATATCTGAGAAAATCATCTAAAATACAGGATAGCGGGGCATGAAGAGATGGGTGCCGCCGGACGCCCGGGTTCGGGGCCCCGGGGCATCCGGTTGATTTTTCTTTTGTGGTCTATATAATTCACCACTAACGTTTGCAGCGAAAAGGCTGAGCATGACAACCGAAGGTTCAAATACCACCGCCATCACCCTCCGCAAACCGGTCAAGGATGATGGCTATCGGCTTCACCGGCTGGTGGCGGAATGCCCCCCGCTGGACCCCAACTCGATCTACTGTAACCTCCTGCAGTGCAGCCACTTTGCCGACACCGGCGTGGCGGCGGAGATAAACGGCGAACTGGTCGGCTTCATCTCCGGTTATATTCCTCCCCAGCAGCCTGACACCGTTTTTGTCTGGCAGGTGGCCGTGCACGAGAAAGGTCGCGGCAAGGGGCTCGCCAAGAAGATGCTCAAGGAAATCGTGGGTCGCGATGACTGTCGCCGGGTAACCCATATGGAAACCACGATTACCGAGGACAACGAAGCCTCCTGGGCGCTGTTCCGTTCCTTCGCCCGGGACATGGGTGCTGAAGTGAAGTATCACGAGCATTTCGAAAAGGAGATGCACTTCGGCGGCCAGCACGACTCCGAATTCCTGCTTCGTATCGGGCCCTTCACCCGGAAGGGCTGAGTCGACCGCAACCACACCGTTTCAACGGGCCGGCGGAGGGTTAGAGGAACCTCTGCCAATTGTGCCCCTGACACTGTGCGGACTGCCGGTCGCGACCGATCCCCGTCCGGCAGCCGCATTTCCACCTCGAACCTATACATGCTAAGAGGCAAGACAATGGAAATCTTCAAGTCTACTGAATCCGAAGTACGCGTTTATTCACGGGCTTTTCCGGTGATCTTCAACCGGGCCAAGAACGCGCACCTGTACACCGAAGACGGCAAGGAATACCTGGACTTCCTGGCCGGCGCCGGTTCCCTTAACTATGGCCACAACAACGACGTGCTCAAGAAGGCACTGCTCGAGTATGTCGAGTCCGACGGCGTGAGCCAGGGCCTGGACCTGTTCACCACGGCCAAGCACGACTTCATCGAATCGTACAAGAAGCACATCCTTGAGCCCCGTGGCCTGGACTACAAGATGCAGTTCACCGGCCCCACCGGCACCAACTGCGTGGAGGCGGCCCTGAAGCTGGCCCGCAAGGTGAAAGGCCGTACCGGTATCATCTCCTTCACCAACGGTTTCCACGGGGTGACCACCGGCGCCGTTGCCGCCACCGGTAACAAGCACCATCGAGGTGGTGTGGGCATGCCGCTTGGTAATGTGGATTTCATGTTTTACGACGGCTACCTGGGCGAAAATGTCGATACTCTCGCCATCATGGACAAGGTGCTCTCCGACGGTTCCTCCGGTTTTGAGACACCGGCTGCCGTCATCGTGGAAGCCGTCCAGGGTGAAGGTGGCCTGAACGCGGCTCGCGCCGAGTGGCTGCAGGGTCTTGAGAAGCTCTGCGAAAAGCACGATATGCTGCTGATCCTGGACGATATCCAGGCCGGTAACGGTCGTACCGGTGAGTTCTTCAGCTTCGAGTTTGCCGGCATCAAGCCGGACATGGTCACGGTGTCCAAGTCCCTGAGCGGCTATGGCCTGCCCATGGCGCTGGTGCTGTTCAAGCCGGAGTTGGACATCTGGTCCTCCGGTGAGCACAACGGTACCTTCCGGGGTAACAATATGGCGTTTGTGACCGCCCGCGCCGCAGTGGAAACCTACTGGAAGGACGACGCCTTCGCCAACGAGGTGAAAGCCAAGACCCAGGTGCTGGGCGACGCCCTGCAGGCCATCTGCGACAAGTACCCGGGTGAGTTCCACGTCAAGGGCCGTGGCCTGATGCGGGGTATCGAGGCGAAGAACGCCGAGCTGACCGATGCCATCACCAGCCGGGCGTTCGAAAAGGGCCTGATCATCGAGACCAGTGGTCCCAATGACGAGGTCATCAAGTGCCTGATGCCCCTCACCACCAGTGAGGACGACCTGAAAAAAGGTGCTAAGATTCTGGCTGAGAGTGTGGACGAAATCATGCAGGAAGGGATCAGCAAGGCGTCGTAAAAGACGCCCGTGGCCCATCCGGTTGATTCGTTGGTCTGACGACCGGGCCGAACCAACCGGACGGGGCACTGACTGACCTCCCTGGCCATTCATTCTGCAGGTTAATGACGGAAACACCATGACTAGCCAATTGCATACCGTCGAGAAAATCGGCGGTACCTCCATGAGCAACTACGAGGCGGTCCGCGATAACATCATCATCGGTGACCGCAAGAAGGATGAGCTGTACCAGCGCATCTTTGTGGTGTCTGCCTACGGCGGTGTCACCAACGAGCTTCTGGAGCACAAGAAAACCGGTGAGCCGGGGGTTTATGCCCTGTTTGCCGATGCCGAGTCCGACTGGGCCTGGGGCGACGATCTCACCAAGCTGGTGAAGTTCCTCACCGACATCAATGGCGAGCTGTTTGCCGACCCCATGCTCAAGCAGCAGGCGGATCAGTTCATCACCGACCGTATTGAAGGCGTTCGCGGCTGCCTGATCGATCTGCAGCGGCTGTGTTCCTACGGCCAGTTCCAGCTCGAGGAACACCTGCTGACCGTGCGCGAAATGCTGGCGGGTATCGGTGAGGCCCACAGCGCTTTCAACACCGCGCTGAAGCTCCAGCAGGAAGGTATCAACGCCCGCTTCGTGGACCTCACGGGCTGGCGCGACAACGAACTGCTGCCCCTGGACGAGAAGCTCAAGCAGGCCTTCGATGCGGTCGACCTGACCCGCGAGCTGCCGATCGTGACCGGTTATGCCCAGTGTAAGGAAGGCCTGATGCGTACCTTCGACCGGGGCTACAGCGAGATGACCTTCAGCCGGGTGGCGGTGATCACCGAAGCTCGCGAAGCGGTTATCCACAAGGAATATCACCTGAGTTCCGCCGACCCCAACATTGTCGGTGCCGATAAGGTGGTCCCCCTGGGTCGCACCAACTACGACGTGGCCGACCAGCTGGCCAACCTGGGTATGGAGGCCATCCATCCCCGGGCCGGCAAGGGCATGCGCCAGAACGAGATTCCCCTGCGGGTGATGAACACTTTCGAGCCGGAGCATACCGGCACCCTGATCACCGGCGACTACGTCAGTGAGAAGGCCCGGGTGGAGATCATCGCCGGCGCCAAGGGTATCTTCGCCATCGAGGTGTTCGATCAGGACATGCAGGGCGAGCCGGGCTGTGACCGCCGGATCCTGGATATCCTGACCCGCTTCAAGGTGCGGTTCGTGTCCAAGGACACCAACGCCAACACCATCACCCACTACGTGGACAGCACCCTCAAGCACGTCAAGCGGGTGGTGAAGGCCCTGGAGGAAGAGTTCCCCAACGCCGAACTGAGCACCCGTAAGGTGGCACTGGTGTCCGCCATCGGCAGTGATATGAAGGTGCCGGGCATCCTGGCCCGTTCCGTCAAGGCCCTGGCCGATGAGGAAATCAGCGTGCTGGCGCTGCACCAGTGCATGCGTCAGGTGGATATCCAGTTCGTGGTGGATGAGGATCACTACGAGAAGGCCATCGTGGCCCTTCACGGCGTACTGATCGAGCCCCACAACCACGAATACGCCATCGTGGCCGCCTGAGGAAACCTGCCCCAGGTGAACGATTATCGGCGGGTGGAACCGGTCGCTTCACCCGCCGGTAAGGGAGGATGTCTTGCCTCCTGACCAGGGCGCCCGGTACTGACGTGCCGGGTGTCCACTGGTCCCTCACTGCAACCATACCCGCCCGCCCTACGCCCCGTCGCATGTCGTGGCGCACTCCGCTGCAATCCGCGCACATTCCGTTCCCGTACTATCAACAACGGTCTGGAAAATGACCAGAAACGGGTGATGCCGGAGGCCCCATGAGCAAGCGCACCTTCGACGACTTCCCGGAAAGCCTGGTGGCACGGTACTTCCGGGATGTATCAGACAACGATCTGTTGACCGCCGAGCGGGAGTTGCGGCTGGCCCAACGCCTGTGTCGCTGCTTTGGGCGGATTGGCAGCCTGACCGGGCAGGGGGTTCCGGCCACCATCCGGGAGGCCAGGGCGTGTTACGGGCACTTGCCGGCCAGCCCCAGCGCCCGCCGGGTTCGACGTTTGATTGAGGCCAGCCGGGACCTGTTGATCCGCAGCAACCTCCGGCTGGCGGTGCATATCGCCCGGCGCCATGAGTACGCTGGCGGAAGTGGTATTGCCGACCTGATCCAGGAGGCCAATATCGGCCTGATCAAGGCGGTGGATCGTTTCGACCCGGAGCGGGGCTTCCGCTTTTCCACCTACGCCTACTGGTGGATTACCGAAGAGGTGCGTCGCAGCCGCAAACGGGCGCTTCGTGTGGTACACACACCGGACCACATCATTGACGAGATCCGGCAGCTCCAGGTCGTCACCATGCGACTGCACCAGCGACTGGCCCGCACGCCGCGACAGAGTGAGCTGGCCAGCGAGATGGAAGTGTCTCCCTCCCGCATCAGTGAGATCCGCGGTTTCGCCGCCCCGGAGCTTTCCACCGAGCTGCCCGTGGGTGAGGACAGCCATTCGTCGCTGGGGGATACCCTGGCGAACGACGGGCAGAATCCGCTACATCAGATGGCGGACCGCGACCGGGTACGTACCCTTGAGGGCCTGATGGCCAGCCTGAGCGAACGGGAACAGGAGGTGCTGAGGCGTCGCTTCGGTATTGACCTCAGGGCCGAGGAAACCCTGCAGGTGATCTCCGAGGATCTTGGCATCAGCCGGGAGCGGGTCAGGCAGATCGAGAAGAGCGCCATTCAGAAACTCCGGCAACTGCATCGGGGGGAAGGTGACTGGGAAGCCGGTTGACCGACCACGCCGTCCCTCCCACCTTTCCCCGCGAGCGGGTTGTCAGGCAAGCGTCATCCCCGCCAGTACCATCAGTTGACAGACAACCACCACCGCCGTCAGCAGCAGCCTTAGCTGGCGATACCATTGCGGCCAGTAGTTGTAGAGCCAGCGCACATCAACCAGGCACAGGGCGATGTAGAGCAGCGGATAGATCAGCGCCCTCCAGCCCAGGGGCAGCAGCAGGGTCAGGCCCCCGGTGAGGAACAGCACCTGGCTGATCACCAGCGTGACCATGGGCGACAGGGGGTAGCAGCGGTCTTCCAGCTGCATGGCCACCGGCCAGTAGACCCCGGACATGAACGCCAGGATGCCGGCGCTGTAGATATAGAACCACTTGATCAGCCAGTCGCTGTATCCCGGTGCGAGGAAAAGACCGAAGGCGCCGATGAGGAACGGGATCAGGCCCGCCAGCCCCACCAGGATGGCCAGTCGCTTGACGGCAATCACCGGTCCTGCCTCTGTAGCTGGATGCGCAGCGGAGCCACCGGAGACGGTGCCATGCCCACCATTTCATTGTAGGCCGAGGCGTGTACCACCTCGGTGCGGGCAATGGGGATCTCACTCAGGGTGTCCTGGGCTTCCCAACTGCTGCGGAACAGCCGGGTGCGGCCTTTCGGGTCGGACAGTATCAGGGTCTGGTCGCCGATCCGCAGGCGGGCCATATAGCGCTGTCCTTCCAGGGACAGGATTTCCATTAGTGTGACCGGGCCGGTATCGGCCCGATAGAGTTCGGCGAGGGTAATACGCACAGGCAGATCCCCGGTGGTGAAGAAACGGTTCCTTATACGGGCTTGTACGGGACCGGTTCAGGTGGGGATCATCCGGCGGCTCAGAAAAGGGGCGCTTTCGTGCCCAATTCATGGCAGGGCCCATGGGCCGGGCACTGCACCAGGTGGTCGTTGACCATGCCGGTGGCCTGCATGAAGGCGTAGACAATGGTTGGTCCAACAAAGTTGAACCCCTGTTTCTTCAGGGCCTTTGACATGGCCTCGGCCTCGCCGGTGGTCACCGGAATCTCCTGGAATGCCCGCCACTGGTTCTGGATGGGACGGTAGTCCACAAAGGACCACAGGAATTCGGCGAAGGACTCGTCCCGTTCCCGGAACGCCAGGAAGCCGCGGGCGTTGCGGATGATGGACTGCACCTTGAGCCGGTTACGGATAATGCCGGGGTTGGCCAGCAGTTCCGCCACCTTTGCGTCATCGTAGCGAACGATCTTCTCGGGATCGAAGTGATCGTAGGCCTCCCGGTAGCCCTGCTGCTTGCGCAGGATGGTGATCCAGCTCAGGCCCGCCTGCTGCCCGTCCAGGCACAGCTTCTCGAACAGGGCCAGGTCGTCGGTCTCGGGTCGGCCCCAGACGGTGTCGTGGTAGTCCACATAGAGCGGGTCGGTGCCGCACCAGGGGCAGCGTTCCCCATCTTTCGGCTGGTCCATGGTCATTACCCTCCGTTGTCCTGTACCGGCGCCGTCTGCTTCAGCGGGCAGATCACCCAGGGCTGTTCCCCCAGTCGCTCAAGTTCCGCCGGCTGCATGTGCGCCTCGTCGTTGTTGTGGACCAGGTGAAGCTGGGGCGCCGCCTCGGCGGATTCGTCCTGCCAGACCACGGCAATCATGAACCCCTCCGCCTCGGTCAGGGCGGCGTGCCAGTTCTCTCCCGGTCGGTCGCCGGTCAGTGCCATGTCCGCGGTGACCTCCAGGGTGCGCAGGTTATTGGCAATGCCCCGCCCGGTGGCCTTCAGCCAGGCCTCCTTCAGGGTCCAGGCCTTGAGGAAGGCGTCCTGGCTGGACTGGGCCAGCAGCCAGTCCTGCTCCTTTTCCGTAAACCAGCGGCGTACGATCCGGCGCCAGTTGGAATCCCGGAATAGGGGCTCAATGTCCACGCCGATACCCCGGTGGGAGGACATCCCGCAGGCGGACATGCCGTGACTGTGGCTGAGGGACAGGAACCAGCCCTCGGGATCGGCGGAGGCCACCGGTCGGCCATGCACCGGCCGGCACAGGTGAGGCGCCTTGCCGCTGACGCCGTAGAGGGACTGGCGGATCAGCCAGCGGCTGTGGACGTATTCCATCAGCCGGCCGGTGGCCATGCCGGAGGCCACCTCGCGCTCGTACTCGCCCAGCCAGTCGGGGAAGTCGTACGGCTCCAGGGGCTGGCGGCCCAGCCACACGGAAACGCTGGCGCGCACCGGCTCAGGGTTGGAGTCGTTGGATGTTCCAGCCATCGGGGCTCCTGAGATATTCGAAACGGTCGTGCAGGCGGCTTGGTCGCCCCTGCCAGAATTCAATGCGGTGGGGAACGACCCGGTAGCCGCCCCAGAACGAGGGTAGCGGCACTTCCCCCTCTCCGAATCGACGTTTGATTTCGGCCACCTTCTGTTCCAGCAGCCCACGGGAACGGATCACCCGGCTCTGTTCGGACACCCAGGCCCCGAGCTGACTGCCCCGGGGGCGGCTGGCAAAGTAACGCAGGGACTCCGCCTTGCTGACGCGGCTGACCTCGCCCTGGACAATCACCTGCCGGTTGAGACCGATCCACGGGAACAGTAGCGCAGCCTTCGGGTTTTCTTCCAGTTCCCTGGCCTTGCGGCTGCCGTAGTTGGTATAGAATACGAAGCCTTCGTGATCGAAGTATTTCAGCAGCACCGTACGCAGGTCCGGCTGCAGGTCCGATCCGGTGGTGGCCAGGGACATGGCATTGGGTTCCAGGATGCCGGCTTCCCGGGCATCGTCGAACCAGTGCTCGAACTGGCGGACAGGATCGCTGTCCAGGTGCTCGCGATCAAGGCCTTCACTCTCGAAATCGCGGCGCATATCACCTATGTCCATCGGGCTTTCCTGCTATAAAGGTTGGGTTCGGATCGTCGGTTCTATATTCTTTCAGGATCAGGTGCACTTGAGAACCGCAAAGGAGTCGATGCATTGACCGAAACTGCCCAACGCAAGCCCGCCTACCGCCGGTGGTGGTTCTGGTTGCTGGTTCTGGGGCTGGTCTATCTGGTGACAGGCTTCGGCCTGATCCCCCTGTACCTCTCCTCGGCCCTTCCCGAGCGGTTGCAGCAGCACCTGGGCTGGACCGCCGAGTTCGACGAGGTGGGCTTCAATCCGTTTACCTTTTCCTTCTCGGTTCAGGAGCTCTCCGCCACCGATCCGGAGGGTGAACGGGTACTGGCGGCTGAGGAACTCCAGCTCAACCTGGGGCTGATCGATCTGATACGGGGAACGATCCACGTGGAGCACCTGGAGCTGGATAACCCGTTCCTGCGTGTGGACCTGCTGGAGGGCAACCGGCTCAACCTTATCGAGGACTGGCGCAATCAGCAACAGGCTGGCGACGACCCGTCCGGCGACGAGGGCGCGGAACAGCCTCTACCCTACCACGTCGTACTGGATGAAGCGCTGATCAATGGGGGGCGACTGCGGTTCCGGGACTTTACCAATGGTGCCAGTGGCAAGTCCCGGGAAATCGTCGTCGAGTCCCTGGGGCTCACCCTGTCGGACGTGACCAGCCGCGAGCGCGAAGAGCAGGAGCCCGGGGAATACACCGTGCAGGCGGTCATGGGTGAGCAGGTGCTGGACTGGAATGGCACCATCAACCTGGTGCCGTTGTGGTCCAACGGTCGCCTGTCCCTGTCCAATGTTTCGGCGGAGACTCTTCAGCAATGGCTGGGCCGCCATCTGCCCTGGTCGTTACAGGATGGGCGACTGTCCCTGTCCACCGCCTTCCAGTTCGCCTACGACGACCAGGGGGCGGCCCTGGCCACCCGCAATGGCCAGGTGACAGCCCGCCGACTGGCGCTGGCGGATCCGGACAAGCCGGAGGAGATCCTGGCCAGTGCCGGCAACCTGACCCTGGAGGGCGTGGCCTTTAACCTGGAAGGGCCTGAACTGGTGGTGTCCATGATCGAGGGGGAAGAGCTGCACCTGAACGCCATCATGGACCAGGAAGGACAGTTGAACCTGACCCGGCCCCTGCAGGACATGGGCGGCGACGAGGACGATGGCAGCCGCCCCGGCCTTGGCTTCCGCTGGTCGGTGGGCAATCTCGCCCTCAGTAACAGCACCGTGGACTGGCGGGACAACCGCCCGCCCTCGCCGGTAGAGGCGACTCTGCAGGATGTGGAGCTCAACCTCGGCGCCATGACCGAACAACTGGAAGAACCCATCAGCTATCAGCTCCGGGCGGCGCTTGCCGGCGGTGGCAGTGCCTCCGCCAATGGCCAGTTCACCCTGCACCCGCTGACCTTTGAAGGCGGCGTCAACCTGGACCAGGTGGTGCTGGCTCCTTTCAACGGTTATGTGCAGCAGGTCAGTCAGCTGCAGATCAACGACGGCACCCTGAACCTGGCCGGCAATATCGATATCGATGTGCAGGACGATCCCCTGACAGGGACCTTCAGTGGCCGTGCCAGCATCAGCCATTTCAATGGCCAGCTCCCGGACGAGGACGAACCGGTGGTGGTATGGCGGGAGCTGCGCCTGGACCCGGTTGAGTACAACTTCGCCCCGGCACGTCTGGAGATTGGCAGCGTTACGGTATCCGAACCGGAACTGAACGTGATCAACTATCGCGACAGGCCCCACAATGTTACCCGCCTGCTGCAGCCAGTGATTCCTGACAATGGGGCTGCCGTGGAGGGAGACGCTGCGGCTGACGATGACGACGCTCCCAATGAAGGACTGATATTCCGGCTTGGGCAGCTGGAACTGGCCAGCGCCGAGATCCGGTACACCGACCATATCCCCCAGCCGACGTTCAGAGGCAGGGTCCATGACCTGGAAGCGTCGGTGTCCAATCTCAGCAACATCACTCCCCAGGAAGGACAGTTCAACGTCAGGGCCACCGTCGACGATTCCGGTAAGCTGCAGGCGGACGGTACCATCGCCACCCTGGGCACCGATAACCCCTCACGCCTGTCCGTGACCGTGGATGGCCTGTCCATGCCGGTACTGAATCCCTACTTTGCCTTCTACCTGGGCTATCGCGTGGACGGTGGCAAGCTGTCGTCGGACGGTAACTACACGCTCCGGGGAACCCGGCTTGAATCCGATACCACCCTGACCCTCGACCGGCTGGACCTGGGTGAAGCCACGCAGAGCGACAGTTCGGTGACGGCTCCGGTCAGGCTCGGCCTGACCCTGCTGCGTGATGATGATAACCGGATCACCCTGGATCTGCCGGTCAACGGCAACCTGGCGGACCCGGAATTCGATCTGGGGCCGGTGATGATGAGAACCTTCCGCAGCGTGCTGGTGAAGACGGCCATGTCACCCTTCAGCCTGCTGGGGTCCGTGGTCGACCTGGCCGGGTTCTCGCCGGAGGAACTGGGCGAGGTGGCGTTCCTGCCCGGCGAGACCACCCTGGTGATGGGGGAGTACACCAAGATGGAAACCGTGGCCAGGGCCCTGAAATCCCGGGATGGACTGGTCCTGGCAATCCGGGGCAAGGCCATCGAGTCGGTGGACCTGCCGGTGCTGGAATCGGGGCTTGAGGAGGGTGAAACCCTGCCGGAGCAGTCTCTCTCCAACCTGGCCTCCCAGCGGGGCAAGACCCTGAAGAGCCTGCTGGTGGAGGAGTACGACGTGCCGCCCGAGCAGATTTTCCTCAAGGCCCAGGAGGTCCTGCCCGGAGAGGGCGAGGCCGGGCAGGTTGCCATCGAGTTCCAGCTGGAGGCCCGATGAGCCGTCCCCGCGCCAGTCACTTCTTCGCCTACATTGGTCGCCTGCGGTGGATCCGGCGCTGGGGTCTGATGCGCAACGCCATCGAGGAGAATGTGGCCACCCACTCCTGGGAAGTGGCGACCATCGCCCACTCCCTGGCGGTGATCCGCAACCGGGAGTGTGGCGGTAACGTCAATCCCGAGACCGTGGCCACCGCTGCCCTCTACCACGACGCCACGGAAGTGATCACCGGGGACATGCCGACACCGGTCAAGTACCACTCCGCCGTCATGCGTGAAGCCTTCCGGGATATCGAACACAAGGCGTCGGATGAACTGCTGGCCCTGCTGCCGGAGCACCTGCGGGGGGATTTCGCCCCCTACATCCAGGAATCCCGCTGGGACCGTGATGTGACGGAACTGGTCAAGGCCGCCGATCGCCTGTCGGCACTGCTCAAGTGCGAGGCGGAGATGCAGGCCGGCAACCGGGAATTCGAACCGGCGGCCCAGCAGATACGTCAGCGCCTGGAAGAGGAGAACCTGCCGGAGGTGGATTATTTCCTGGAGGTATTTGCTCCCGGCTACAGCCAGCCGCTGGACCATTTGCTGGGTGACGAGCAATAGCATCCTGGGCCTGCAGCGGTGTCACTCAGGCCGCCAGCACCTGGTTGCGGCCGCTGTTCTTGGCCTGGTAAAGGGCTTCGTCGGCCCGCTTGAAGGTGGCCTCCAGGGATTCGCCGGGCTGGTGCAGGGCGACGCCCTGGGACACGGTCACCCGATAGCCCTCCGGCAGGGCATCGAACCTCAGGGCCTCCACCGCACGGCGGATGCGCTCCGCAGCGGGCACGGTGATGTCGGGTGAGGTTTCCGGGAAGATAACCAGGAACTCCTCGCCACCGATCCGACCGATATAGTCCCCCTTGCGGATGGCGGCCTCAATGGTGCGGCTCACCTTGCGCAGTATTTCGTCCCCTGCCTGATGACCGTAGGTGTCATTGATGCGTTTGAAGTGATCGATATCCAGCACGCTGATGCCCAGGGCCTTGGGGCCGGCGGTCTGCCGGTCGCTGCGGGCCACTTCCCGCTCGAACTGTTCCATTACGGTGCGGCGGTTGGGCAGGCTGGTGAGGGGGTCACGGGTGGCTAGTTCCACCAGTTCCAGGTTGGCATGCTTGAGCTCCCGGTTGCGGGCCCCGAGCTGCTGGCGGAGGTGGGAGATGAAACTGCCCAGGTAAGCGATGATGGACAGCACCGAACCATAGGCAAACAGGGTCACCGCTTCCAGTGGCCAATAGACATAGTCCGGCCTCAACCAGGTGAGCAGGAGAACCAGCGACAGGTAGCCGAGCCAGAACAGCCACGCGATGGTCAGCATCTGGCGACGGTTCAGGGCGAGGGTGCCAAACATCAGTCCGCCCACCGCCAGTAGCAGGAAAACCAGACGTCCCTGGGGCAGGGCCACGAAAAACATGACATAGAGCGAGGGCACGACGGGCCAGAGGATCTGGAACATGGTCATGCTGGGGTCGCGGAAGCGCAGGTTGATGCCAAACTGCAATGCCAGCACCAGGAGCGTGCCGATCAGGATGCTACTGGCGAAGAACACCATCACCGGAGCCAGCGGCAGGAAGCCCCCCAGGTAAAGGCCAGTGACGGCCAGGGCGGTGCAGCCGTGATTGGCAAACCCCCAGATCATGCGTTTCAGCCGTAGCGACTGGGCACGCTGGATCCTTTGTTCGATGCTTTCTGCCGACATGGTTCGAACGGTTTTTATACAGTTGTTTTAAAGTGCGCCAAGATTATCACGAAATCGGACAATTGAGACGCCAGCGCATTACAAATATCGCCTGATACCCTACAGGTCCATTAATTCGGGGATAGATGAGGTCCTTATGGGTTGGCCGCTACAGAACATCTTGTTAACTGTAGCAGAACCACACTGGTATTGACGGTTTTGTTCCTGGCTTGAAGGGGTGCTGACGGTCGGATGTGGAAAAGGCCGGGGAGGGTATGACATCCCACCCCACCCCGGTAAAGAGGAGCAGCAATGTTATGTACCGGGAGATCAGGGTGGTAGCGCCTTCGGTAATGCTGTGTCAGGCCGCTTCGTAGTCGGCCCTGACCTTGCTGGTTTCCAGCCGTACCGCTTGGCCATCCAGCAATACCCGGTAGGTTTTCACCTTCACGTCCTCGTCTTCCAGGCACTGGCCGGTGATCAGGTTGAAGTGTTGCTTGTACAACGGTGACGCCACCACGGGCTGGCCTTTCAGGTCGCCGGTGATTCCCCGGGCCAGCACGTTGGCGCCGCTGAACGGGTCGGTGTGGCTGATGGCGAACACCGCCGACGGGTGGTGCGGCAGGTAGAAGAGGGCCACCGGACCTTCGGGGGTCCAGACGGCGATGCCGGACTCGGGTACCAGGTCGTCCACGGTACAGACGATGTTCCATTGGCTGCTGGTTTTCATGTGTTGCTCCTTTTCTTTCAATTCGATTGTTCGGGATGCTTAATTGTGTGCCTGTGGCGGGATGGGGGTAGCGCCCCTCCGGCAAAAAAGAACTCGCTGCGCTCAGACACCTTTTTTGCCTGCGGGACACTACCCCCACCCCACCGTTATCAAGTTGTTTGCAGGTCGCGTCTGTCCTATCAATCACCGTGCAGATTGATTTTAGGAGGCATGCCCCCTGGCTCTGTTGGAGGTGAGCGGGGATGTTTTTCTGTAGGGAATCGTTGTCTGAGCGCAGCGAGTTTTCGATTTCCGGAAGAAAAGCATCCCCGCTTGCCTCCCGCCCCCAAGGTCTAGGCCGGCTCAGTCTCAAGCAACGGACGACGCTGCTCCCGTTCGGTGGTCCACTGCTGCACCGGGTCCTTCTTCTCCGGCGCGTTGACGAACTCGCGGAAACGCTTGCGCTTCTCCGGATCCTCCACGGCGGTCTTCCACTCGCACTGGTAGGTGCCGACCAGGTCCGCCATGTGCTGTTCCAGCTCCTCACCGATGCCCAGGCTGTCCTCCAGCACCACCTTCTGCAGGTACTCCAGGCCGCCTTCCATGTTCTCCATCCACACGCTGGTGCGCTGCAGGCGGTCGGCGGTGCGCACGTAGAACATCAGAACCCGGTCGATGGCCCGGATCAGCTCCTCGTCGCTGAGGTCGGTGGCGAACAGGTCGGCGTGACGGGGGCGCATGCCGCCGTTGCCACAGACGTACAGGTTCCAGCCGTTCTCGGTGGCAATCACGCCAATGTCCTTGCTCTGGGCCTCGGCGCACTCGCGGGTACAGCCGGAAACCGCCATCTTGATCTTGTGGGGTGAGCGCAGGCCCTTGTAGCGGTTCTCCAGGAAAATCGCCATGCCCACGCTGTCCTGCACGCCGTAGCGGCACCAGGTGCTGCCCACGCAGGACTTCACCGTGCGCAGGGACTTGCCGTAGGCGTGGCCGGTCTCGAAGCCGGCGGCGATGAGTTTTTCCCAGATCTCCGGCAGCTCGCTCAGGGTGGCGCCGAACAGGTCCACCCGCTGGCCGCCGGTGATCTTGGTGTAAAGGTTGTAGTCCCTGGCCACCTCACCCAGCACGATCAGCTTCTCCGGGGTGATCTCGCCACCGGGCACCCGGGGCACGATGGAGTAGGTGCCGTTCTTCTGCATGTTGGCCATGAAGGTGTCGTTGGTGTCCTGCAGCGGTACGTTATCCGTGGCCAGGATGTGGTCGTTCCAGCAGGTGGCCAGGATGGAGGCCACCGCCGGCTTGCAGATATCACAGCCATGGCCGCGACCGTGCTGTTCGATCAGCGTGCGGAAGGTGCGGATACCATTGACCTTGACGATGTTGAACAGGTCCTGGCGGCTGTAGGGGAAGTGTTCGCAGATGTCCTTGCTGACTTCCACGCCCCGTTTTTCCAGTTCACTGTCCACCACGTTCTTGAGCAGGGCCGCGCAGCCACCACAGCCGCTGCTGGCCTTGGTCTCCGCTTTCACGGTGCCCAGGTCGGTGGCGCCAGCATCGATGGAGCAGCAGATATCGCCCTTGGTAACGTTGTGGCAGGAGCAGATCTGAGCCGTGTCCGGCAAAGCGTCCGGTCCCAGGGCCGGGGCGCCGCCCTGGCTCTCCGGCAGGATCAGGGATTCCGGGTTGTCCGGCAGGTCGATGCCGTTGAGGGCGTACTGCAGCAGGGTGTCGTAGTGGCTGTTGTCGCCCACCAGGATGGCACCCAGTACCTTCTTGCCGTCGCCGCTGATCACCATGCGGCGATAGTGGCCCGCCTTCTCGTCATTGAAGCGGATGCTACGGGCACCGGGGGTCTTGGCGTGGGCGTCGCCGATGGAGCCTACATCCACACCCAGCAGCTTGAGCTTGGTGCTCATGTCGGCGCCGGTGAAGGCGGCATCAGTGTCGTTGTTCAGGGCCGCCGCCAGGGTGCGGGCCATGGTGTAGCCCGGGGCCACCAGACCGAAAATCTGCTGGTTCCACAGGGCGCACTCGCCGATGGCATGGATATGCGGATCGGAGGTGGTGCACTGGTTGTTGATCACGATGCCGCCGCGCTCGCCGATCTCCAGCTCACAGGACCGGGCCAGGGCGTCCTGGGGGCGGATGCCGGCGGAGAACACGATCAGGTCCGTCTCCAGGAAGGACTCGTCGCTGAAGTTCATGCGCAGGCGGCAGTCCTCGCCGTCGACAATGCCGGTGGTGGCCTTCTCGGTGTGCACCTGCACGCCCAGTTCCTCGATCTTGCTGCGCAGTACGGCGCCGCCGTCCTCATCCAGCTGCACCGGCATCAGGCGCGGGGCGAATTCCACCACATGGGCACTCAGGCCCAGGCTCTTGAGCGCGTTGGCGGCCTCCAGGCCCAACAGGCCACCGCCCACCACCACACCGGTCTTTGCCCCGGCGGCACAGGCGCGGATGGCATCCAGGTCATCCAGGGTACGGTAGACAAAGCAGTTGTCGTTGTCCTTGCCGTCGATGGGCGGCACAAACGGATAGGACCCGGTGGCCAGCACCAGCTCGTCGTAGGCATAACTGCCCTTGGGGGTGGTGACGGTACGGGCGTCCCGGTCAATACCGGTGACCTGCTCGTGCAGGTGCAGGTCGATGTCGTTGTCCGCGTACCAGTCGGCGGTGCCCATGGCCAGGTCGGCGTGGGTGGAGCCACCGAAATACTCGGACAGGTGCACACGGTCGTAGGCCAGCTGCTTTTCCTCACCGAAGACGATGACGTTGTAGTCGGCCGCAGCCGGGGTCGCCACGAACTGCTCCAGGAAGTGATGGCCCACCATGCCGTTGCCGATGACGATCAGGGTCTTGTTACTCATGGTCTGTTTCCTCTCTCAACTCTTTTAATCCGGTAATCAGGCTGCCTGCTCGCAGTAATCGGGGCCGAAGGCGAGGTTGGCCCGCCAGGGGGTCATGTCATGGCCGTGCTGGATCTGCTCCGCGTACCAGGGACCGTCGGTGGTGTCGCCGAAAAGCACCGTGCCCACCAGGCGGCCGTCCTTCAGCAACAGGCGGCAGTAACGGTCCTGTTCGTAGTCCTGCCAGACGATGGACTCGGTCTGGTCATCGCCGTCGTCGGTCTGGCCGCAGGAGAAAATGGGGATGCCGCTGATCTTCAGCCGGGTGGGCTGGCTGGCGGTATGGAAAGCCTGCCCGGTGGCCGGGTCCCCGAGCACGTCGGCGAGTACCTGGGCCTGCTGGTAACCGGGGTCGACCAGGCCGAAGGTCTGGCCATCGATTTCGCAGCACTCGCCCAGGGCGAAGATGGCCGGGTCGCTGGTGCGCAGTTGCCGGTCCACCTGGACACCCCGGCCGCAATCCAGCCCGGCGGAACGGGCCAGCTCGGCGTTGGGGGTGATGCCGGCGGCGGTAATCACCAGGTCGGTGCTGATCAGGGTGTCGTCGTCCAGTTGCACGGCGCGCACGCAGCGCTTGCCCAACAGGGCGCCCGGTGAATGACCGGTGCGGATGCTCAGGCCCCGTTCCTCCAGGCTGTCGGCGAGCAACTGGCTGCCGGTGGTATCCAGCTGGCGGTTCAGCAGGTACGGGTTACGATGCAACACGGTCACCGCCATGCCCCGGCAGCGCAGGCCCTCGGCGGCCTCCAGGCCCAGGAAACCGCCGCCGATCACCACCGCACGACCGTGGCGCTGGCTGAGATCAATCAGCCGGCGGGTATCCCGCAGGTCCCGGAACGACAGCACGCCCTCCAGGTCTTCGCCATCAATACCCAGCGGGGCAGGGCGGGCACCGGTGGCCAGAACCAGGGCGTCATAGTGAAAGTGATGTCCGTCCGCGGTCTCGACCTGCTGGTTGTCACGGTCAATGCCGACCACCGGGTCGCCATAGTGGCGCTCGATGCCGGCGGCCTCGAACCAGCTGTCCTCCTTGAGCCGGATCTGCTCCATGGTGGCATCGCCCGCCAGGACGGAGGACAGCAGCACGCGGTTGTAGGCCGCATCCGGTTCGGCACCCAGCACCACGATCCGGCTGAACGGGTGACCGCCGTCGTGCAGCCGCTCCAGCAACCGCTGGGCGACCATGCCGTGTCCGCAGATGACCAGTGTGTTCGAGTCCATGTGGCTGCTCCTGTCTGTCCGGATTGGCATCGGCGGGACGAAAAAAAGCCGGAGCATCAGATCCCCCGAAGGAGAACGATGGTCCGGCGCCAATGCCAACAACGATGTTCTGTGAAGCCCTTGAGCCCGAAGGCCCGGGGACTTCCTGATGGTCCAGCCAATCCATGGCCGGGACGATCATCCGTACGTCAGATAAAGCGAGTACCGTGCCAGCATCAAATAATCCATGAAATTCATGTGGATAAGCAGTTTTCGGGATTTTCGCCCCGGAGCGGGAATGCCCTGTAAGCGTTCACCACCCCGGATTCCTGCACCGACATTGCACACAATGCTCAGGCGATGGCCTGAAGATCGCGCCGCTCGTCGTCGGTGACATCGCCCTCCTGGTTGTCGTCCTTCTGCTGCGGTTCTCCCTGACCGGGGAAACGCTGCTTCTCATACAGGAACGACAGCACCGCCTGCCGGTAATGCACATAATCCGGATCATCCGCCAGGGTCACCCGATCCCGGGGCTTGGGCAGGTCAATGGCCAGGTCCTCGCCCACCGTGGCGGCGGGGCCATTGGTCATCATCACAATGCGATCCGACAGCAACACCGCCTCATCCACATCGTGGGTGATCATGATCACCGTGTTGTTCAGGTCCTTCTGGATCTCCATCAACGAATCCTGCAGGTGTGCCCGGGTCAGGGCATCCAGCGCCCCGAACGGCTCATCCATCAGCAGCACACTGGGCTTCATGGCCAGCGCCCGGGCAATACCCACCCGCTGCGCCATGCCGCCGGAAATCTCCCCGGGGCGCTTGTCGATGGCATGGTCCATATGCACCAGCGCCAGGTTATGAAGGATCCACTCTTTCCGTTCTTTCTTGCTCATGGACTTGCGGAACACCTGCTGTACCGCCAGCTCCACGTTCTCGTACACCGTCAGCCAGGGCATCAGAGAATGGTTCTGGAATACCACCGCCCGCTCCGGCCCCGGTGTGTTCACCTCCTGCCCGTCCAGCACACAACCACCCTTGCTGGCATTCAGCAGCCCGGCAACGATGTTCAGCACGGTGGACTTGCCGCAACCGGAATGGCCGATCAGGGAAACAAACTCCCCTTTTCTGATCTTCAGGTTCAGATTGTCCAGGGCGATAAAGGAATCAGATGGCGTACCGAAAGCCATCTGGACGCCAGTCAATTCAAGATGTGATTTACTCATGGTTTCCCCCAAGGTTGGCGGAGCAGTGGGTGGGAGGCCTGTTTGCCGGACCGTCGAAAAGAGGGACCTTTTCGACGAGCCTACAGGGATGTATTCACCGGCGTGTCCGGCAAACAGGCCTCCCAGCTACTGCGTCATACTCCTAAGTTAAAAGAATCAGGTGTCCAAGACAGTCTTCGACTTAATGTTTCCGAAGAGCCACCCCGCCCAGTGCGTCATGCTCCAAAAGGCAAAAGTTATTCGTTCCAGGCCACCTTGCGCTGAATCAGCAACATCCCCCGATCCAGCAGGAACCCGATGAAGCCGATGGCCAGCACCGCCACCATGATCCGGCTCAGGGACTCACTGCTGCCATTCTGGAACTCATCCCACACGAACTTGCCCAGCCCCGGATTCTGCGCCAGCATCTCCGCCGCAATCAGTACCATCCAGGCAATCCCCAGGGACACCCGAAGACCGGTGAAAATCATCGGAATCGACGACGGCAGCACCACCTTGCGCACATGGGTCCAGAACGACAGCCGCAGCACCTTCGAGACATTCACCAGGTCCGGATTCACCGCTGCTACCCCGAAGCTGGTATTGATCAACGTTGGCCACAGGCTGCACAGGGTCACCGTGAACATCGACGTCAGGAACGCCTTCTCGAACATCGGATCGTCACTGACATAGGTGGCCGACACCACCATGGTCACCAGCGGCAGCCAGGCCAGCGGCGACACCGGCTTGAACACCTGGATCAGCGGATTGATCGCCGCATTCACATGGCGGTTCAGGCCGACCACAATGCCCAGCGGCACCGCAATCACCGTGGCCAGGGCAAACCCGGCCAGCACCGTCACCAGACTGGTACCGATCTGATCGATAAAGGTGGGCGCCCCCGGATAGTCGCGGATCTTCACCTCCGCATCCGGGTTCTCCGCCAGGATGCGCTCATTACGCTGCTCCTGCATGGTGACGAACTTGTCCGCCCGGGCCCGCTGATCCTGGTGTTCCTGCCACAGGGCGCCGGCCTGTTCCGCCACATCCGCCGGACCCGGGAAGGCACCCAGGGAGGTCTGAACCTGGGGAGCGGCCAGATGCCAGAACCCGAGGAACAGCAGAATACCCACCAGTGGCAACAGCAGTTGCTGCGCCTTCGATGCCAGTTGGCGCGGGTTGAAAAACGCCGCCAGGGCGGACAGCCAGCGGCTGCCCCCCGTGGACGGACTGGTTTGGCTCAGGGTGCTCATGGCCGTTCTCCCTCTTGTGGTTCCGGCTTCAGGGCGTGTCGTCGCCCTTCAGGCCGATCTCGAAACTGTCGATGTAAGCGTTGGGCTCACGGGGGGTGAAGGCGACACCGTCGATCAGTTCACCCTGGTGAGGCCGCTCGAAGTTCTCCGCGTCCAGGTCCGGAAAATCCTCCGCCGATAGGGTGCCGTCCTCGATCAGTGAACGGGCGGCTTCCTGGTAGATGTCCGCGCGGTAGACCTCCTTCGCCGTTTTCATGTACCAGTCATCCGATTTGGCTTCCGGGATCTGGCCCCAGCGGCGCATCTGGCTCAGGTACCAGATGGCGTCAGACGGGTACGGGTAGGTGGCGTAGTAACGGAAGAACACGTTGAAGTCCGGTACTTTCCGCACATCGCCCTTCTCGTACTCGAAGGTGCCGGTCATGGAGTTGGCGATTACTTCCTCATCCGCACCCACGTACTGGGAGCGGGCCAGGATCTCCACCGCCTCGTCCCGGTTGGCGTTATCGTTCTCGTCCAGCCAGTGGGCGGCACGGATCAGCGCCCGCAACAGCCTCAGGTGGGTATTCGGATTCTCCTCGGCCCATTGCTCGGTCACGCCAAACACCTTTTCAGGATTGTTGGGCCAGATCTCGTAGTCGGTGATCACCGGCACACCGATACCCTTGAACACCGCCTGCTGGTTCCAGGGCTCGCCCACGCAGTAGCCCTGGATGGTGCCGGCCTCCAGGGTGGAGGGCATCTGCGGCGGCGGAGTCACGGACAGGTGCACGTCTGCCTCCAGAGTGCCACTGGTGTCACCCCGCTGGGGCGCGTAGAAGCCGGGGTTCAGGCCGCCGGCCGCCAGCCAGTAACGCAGCTCATAGTTATGGGTGGACACCGGGAACACCATGCCCATGCGGAAGCGCTCGCCCTGGTCGCGGTACTGTTCCACCACGGGTTTCAGGGTGCTTGCGCTGATGGGGTGTTGCGGGTTGCCCGTGTCGTTGGCAGGGATCTGCGGCTCCATCATCTCCCAGACATCGTTGGAAACGGTGATGCCGTTGCCGTTCAGGTCCATGCTGAACGCGGTAATAATGTCGGCCTGGGTGCCATAGCCGATGCTGGCGCCCAGCGGCTGGCCCGCCAGCATGTGGGCGCCGTCCAGTTCACCGGTGATGACCCCGTCCAGCAGCACCTTCCAGTTGGCCTGGGCCTCCAGTTCCACGAACAGGCCCTCGTCCATGAAGAAGCCCTGCTCCCAGGCCACTGCCAGGGGGGCCATATCCGTCAGCTTGATAAAGCCCAGCTTCAGGTCCGGCTTTTCCGCCGGGCCGATCTCGGCGTGGGCGGTACCCGTCAGTCCGAGGACCAGGGACGCGGCCAGTATCAGATTCCGTTTCATTATTGCTTCCCCCAAACGTCTTTCACTCGATATTTCGCCCAAAAAAAAAGCGCCTGTCCCCCGGTTTCCAGGGAGACAGACGCCAATGTCTGCAGATCAGTCAGAATGTCAGTGGGATCCTCAGGACATGCGCTGGGACTCCCGGAGCCGACCACGCCATTGGGCCCGCTCTTGTCCAGGACATTGCAGAACCTGTGCCAGTTCTGAATTCCCTTGTAAAACAGCGTTGTGAAAATTTTCGGCAATGAGTTGGCGGGATTCCCCGGGAAATCGGCGGTGCATTTTCGGGCGCTGCGCACCAGTCATGTGCGGAAAGTGGCGATGATTGGGTAGGGGCTGATCCTTATGCCCTTCTTTATAGGGCGGGCCGACGTCCGTAATGACCTGATGCCATGGACATTTACCAACACCGGTCTTCCGGAAGGTCCGTATCCGAGGGCTGTGGAACCATTCTTGCTTATTATTGAACACAACCAATTTGATGTTCCGCCAGCGATACCAGTCTCTGGCGGGATAACAGCGGGCAACGAAGCCCGACGGATCTGCTCTCAGAGTCTGAGGACTCCTTGAGGGGGCAGGGCCGTCGGGCTTTTTGTTTGTCCGGCCACTGGACACAGGGAATTTGCGGAGCGACCGTGAGCAACCAGAACCTCCAACAACCGCGTCGGACCACCTGCCCCTACTGTGGTGTGGGTTGTGGCGTGCTGGCCACACCCCATTCCAACGACCGGGCGGCAGGCGGGCCACCGGTGGCGGGCGACACCTCGCATCCGGCGAACCATGGCCGGCTTTGCGTCAAGGGCTCCAGCCTGCACGAGACCACCGGCAGCCAGGGGCAGACCCTCTACCCCCGGGTGCTGGGCAGCCGGGTCACCTGGGATCGGGCACTGGACGAGGTGGCCGGCGCCATTCGTGCAGCGGTGGAAAACCATGGTCCGGAATCGGTGGCCTTCTACCTGTCCGGTCAGCTGCTGACCGAGGACTACTACGCCGCCAACAAACTGGCCAAGGGGTTTATCGGTACGCCCCATGTGGATACCAATTCCCGGCTGTGCATGTCCTCCGCCGTGGCGGCCCACAAACGGGCCTTCGGCGAGGATGTGGTGCCGGGCTGTTACGAGGACCTGGAACTGGCGGACCTGCTGGTGCTCACCGGCAGCAACGCCGCCTGGAACCATCCGGTGCTCTACCAGCGCATGAAGGCCGCGGACCGTCCGGGGCGGCGGGTGGTGGTCATTGACCCCCGGCGCACCGCCACCACCGAGCTGGC
Organism: Marinobacter sp. OP 3.4; assembly: GCF_036224885.1. Taxonomy (NCBI): domain Bacteria; kingdom Pseudomonadati; phylum Pseudomonadota; class Gammaproteobacteria; order Pseudomonadales; family Marinobacteraceae; genus Marinobacter; species Marinobacter sp. OP 3.4. Next base: position 22,194 of record NZ_JAVVLT010000037.1, on the reverse strand, counting down.
GGACCTGCACCTGGCCCTGAAACCGGGCACCGATACCGTGCTTTTTAACGGCCTGCTGGTGTGGCTGGCGGATACCGGGGCACTGGATGACCACTACATCGGACAGCACTGCAATGGCTTCGACGAAGCCCTGGCGGCGGCCCGGGCCAGCGCCTTTGCACCCCAGCAAGTGGCGGAGATCTGCGACCTGCCGGAGCAGGACGTGGTGACCTTCTACCGCTGGTTTGCCGGGACCGAGCGCACGGTCACCGCCTTCTCCCAGGGCGTCAACCAGAGCTCGGCGGGTACCGACAAGGGCAACGCCATCATCAACTGCCACCTGGCCACCGGGCGCATCGGTCGCTCCGGTGCCGGCCCCTTCTCCCTTACCGGCCAGCCCAATGCCATGGGCGGACGGGAAGTGGGCGGGCTGGCCAACACCCTGGCGGCGCACATGGAATACGACACCCCCGGCGCCCGGGAATGGATCGGCCGCTTCTGGGGCACCGACCGGATTCCCGAGGCCCCGGGGCACAAGGCGGTGGATCTGTTCGACGCGGTGCATCGTGGCGAGATTAAGGTGCTCTGGGTGATGGGCACCAACCCGGCGGTGAGCCTGCCGGATTCCCCCCGGATCCGCGAGGCCATGAAGCACTGCCCGGTGGTGATTGTCTCCGACTGCATCGCCCGGACCGACACCACCGAGCTGGCGGATGTATTGTTGCCGGCGGAAGGCTGGGGTGAGAAGGATGGCACGGTGACTAATTCGGAACGCCGCATTTCCCGTCAGCGCCGGTTCCTGCCCGCTGCCGGCGAGGCCCGCCCCGACTGGCGCATACTGGCGGAGGTGGGCCAGCGCCTGGGTTACCGGGAGGCCTTCCTTTGGACCAACGCAGCGGACGTGTTCCGGGAGCATGCCCGTTTATCGGCGCTGGACAACCGGGGCGAGCGCCAGTTCAACCTGTTGGCCCTGGCCGACCTCACCGATGAGGCGTATGAGGACCTGGCCCCCATCCAGTGGCCGGTGACCGGGGCCGACCCCACCGGCCGCGCCCGACTGTTCACCGATGGTCGTTTCAGCACCGATGATGGTCGCGCCCGCTTTGTGCCGGTGCAGCCGAGACTGCCGGACGCCAGGCCGGAGCAGGCCCGGGAGATGATCATCAATACCGGTCGCATCCGCGACCAGTGGCACACCATGACCCGCACCGCCCGCTCCCCGCGTCTGGTGCAGCACCGTTCCGAGCCCTTTATCGATGTGCATCCGGAGGACCTGGGCCGTCTCGGACTGACCTCGGGTGGCCTGGCCCGCCTGGCCAGTCGTGACGGCGGTGGCGACTTCCTGGGGCGGGTGCGGGCCGAACCCGGCCAGCGCCCCGGTGAAGTGTTCGTGCCCATCCACTGGAACAACCAGTTTAGCCTGAGCGCCCTGGCCAGCTCGCTGATTGCCCCGGTCACCGATCCGGTCTCCGGGCAGCCGGAGTCCAAGTATGGGGTGGTGTCGGTCAGGCCGGTACAGGCCACCTGGCACGGTCGCCTGCTTCGCCCCCGGAACGCCCCTGGGGGCTGGCAGGCGGATTACTGGACCCGGGTGCCCCAGGAACATTGCGACGCCTGGTGGGTGGCGGGCTGTGAGCCCGTGGCCTGGCAGCGTCAGGTCACCCGCTGGCTTGGCGGGGTGCCCGACCTGGTGCTGGAGGACAGCGCCTCCGGTGTCTATCGGGCCGCCCGGCTGGTGGACGGGCGCCTCCAGGGCGTGCTGGTGGTGGCCCGTGACGCCAGCGACCTGCCGGATGTGGGCTGGCTGTCGTCGCTGTTTGATGGCCGCACCCTGAGCCGCCAGGAACGGCGTGGACTGCTGTCCGCCCGGGATGTGGAGGTGGCGGATGTCGGGCCGCTGGTGTGTAGCTGTTTCGGGATTGGCGAGCGCCAGATCGAGGCGGCGATCCGTGACGGCGCCGCCGATGTGGACGCCCTGGGCAGGCAGCTGAAGTGCGGCACCAACTGTGGCTCCTGCATACCGGAACTCAAGGCGTGCCTGGCCGCCGGTGTGCCGGAGCCCGCCAGCGCCGCGTCCTGACGATTTACTCCGTCGTCTCCAGCATGACAAAGGGCACCCGGAACCTCAGGCCCCTGGAGGCGCCGGTGCCTTCCACCGTGCAGGTCTTGCGGTTGACCCGCAGGATCCGTCCCTCCCGGGCTGAACGCCCCTCCCCAAAGCGCACCGGATCTCCCGGTTGCCATTGCGCTGCCTGCGTCTGCTGGCAGGGCATGACCATGGGACCGTCGTCCAGGGTCAGGCCATGGTGTTGAGCCAGGTCGGCCAGGCGTTCGCGGGTCCGGGCCGCCAGGCCATCCTCGTTGAGCTGGTCCAGAAGGCGATAGAAATCCCGGTTGTGGACCGAGCCGTGGTAGCGCTTGCCGGCATGCTGCTGTAACAGGTGGGCAAATTCGTGGGTACAGGTGTGGGCCAGCAGGTTCAGCACCGATACCTCACCGCCGAAATAGCCCCGGCTGCGAATCTCGCGGGTGGAGAGCCAGCTGACCGCGGTTTCCGGCGCCTGCTTGGCCATCACCATGCCCACGCCATAGGTGATCAGGTGGTGCTGGTTGCGGTGGTCGTAACGGTGGTAGGTGGCGCGACCGCTGCCGGTACGGCACTCAAGGTGACTGTGGGGGCGGGTCTGGCGCAACCGGTCACGGTAGCTGGACCAGAGGATGTCGCGGGTGGTGGTGCACATCAGCCGGGCAATGGCCCGGCCGGTTTTGGGATCAAGCGTCATGGGGGATGAAGCCGCGTTACGGATTAACGCAACTTGTACCCTACCGGCAGGGTGTAGGTAAAGCTCTTGCCGACCATGGAGTCGGGCACCTCCGGTAACGGGCTGGCGTCCCGCAACAGCTGGATGGCAGCCTGATCCAGCAGCCGGTGGGAGGATGAGTCCCGCAGGCGGGCTTCCAGCAGTTTGCCGTTGCGGTCAAACTCGAACTCCACCACCGGGGTACCCTCCTGGCCCAGGCGACGGGCCCGACGGGGATACTCCCGATACCGGGACAGATGTCGGCTCAGGTCACTCAGGTACTGGTCCACGGATTCGTCATCACCGGCCACCAGTTCCACCTGCTCCTGCTGGGTTGCCAGGTCCGCACCGGCGTCGGGGTCCGGTGTGCTCACGGCTGCCTCCGCCTCGACGTCGGCGGTTGGGGCAACATCGGAAACCTCCGTTTCCCTGGGCTCCTCCGGTTGCGGTTGGGGCTCGGGGGGTGGTTCAGGCTTTGGTTCTGGTTGCGGTTCAGGTTTCGGCTCGGGCTCGGGTTCTGGCTCTGGTTCGGGCTCCGGTTCAGGTTGTGGCTCCGGCTCCGGCTCTGGTTCGGGCTCGGGTTCTGGCTCTGGTTCGGGCTCAGGTTCCGGTTCGGGCTTCGGCTCTGGTTCAGGCACGGGCTCGGGAACCGGAGCGGGCTGAGGGGGCTTCTCTACCGGCTCCGGGGCCGGTGTGCCCCCGGCAAGGGATACTTTCAGGGCCGGTGTGGTGACATTGGCGTTGCCCCGGGTTTTCAGTTCCAGGGTCGGCACCGAAGGCATGGCCAGCCACAGGGTGATGGCGGTGAGTACCAGTGCCGTGGCCAGGATCAGGGCGCGGGCGGTATGGTTCATTCCGCCGGCTCCGTCAGCAGGATCACTTCCTCATGGCCCAGCTCTTCCAGGGCGCGGAAGAGCTTTTCCAGTTCATCCATGGCCGTTTTGCCGGAGGCACCGATACGCAGCGGTTCTTCGGTGTCGTCCGGTGCCGGTAATACACCAGCGAGTTGATCCAGGGTGACCGGTTCGTTGGCCACCAGGAACTGGCCCTCATCGTTGACCACCAGGTCCGCCTCCGGCTCTTCGCCTGCTTCCGACGAGGCCATTTCCGGCAGTTCCGGCAGGGAGGTATCCGTCAGCTGTCCCGCCACGATAAAGAACATCAACAGCAGGAAAACCAGGTTGATCAACGGCAGCAGGCTGTCTTCCACCCTTTCCAGCAGCGACTTGCTGTCCTCGAAGGGTTCCGGGGTCAATGGCGTCATGGTTGCGGCGTTGTCTTGCTGTCGGGCGTCGAGCGTTTCCACTGGGCGTTGATGCCGGCGTTATCCAGTGTGCTCAGGGTAAGGGTAAAGCGCTCCAGGGGAACGTCACCATCGGTGGCCAGCCGGACCTCCCGCTGGCCGGTGCTCACCAGTTGCCGGCTGAGCTCCTCCAACTGCCAGTCCCGGTCCTGCCAGCGGATCTCGCCACTGGCCAGGAGCTGCAGCTGTGGCAGGGGTTCGCCATCCACGCCCCGGCTGGCGGAGGTGTCGTTCTCCAGCTCCAGGTAGCCGGTGGGCAACAGGTAGCTGGTCACCATGAAGAACACCAGCAGGATGAACACCACGTCGATCAGTGGCGTCATCCGGATGGGCATGGGACGTGCGGGCCGGGGTTTAACCAGCGGCATGGGCGACCCGGGTCGGCTGGTAGGACTCCCGGGTGTCCTCCGGGGATCTGCCAGTCTGCCGTGAAGGCTCCTTTTCAGCCTGGGCCGGCGTGGCCGCGGTGGCCAGGTTCAGGATATCCAGCAGGCGCTCATTCATGTGACTGTTGAGCCGGCGCAGGCGGAACTCGGCCCAGGCGGCGATGGCGGCAAAGGGAATGGCGATCACCAGGCCGGCGGCGGTGGTGGTCAGTGCCTCGTAGATACCGCCACTGAGCTGGCTGGCGCTGGCGCGGCCCTCGGTAGTGGCCATGGCGCTGAACGCCTCCATCATGCCCATGACCGTGCCCAGCAGGCCCAGTAACGGGGCCAGGGCCGCGATCACTTCAATGATCTTGAGGGGGGCTTCGAAGGGTTGCAGTGCCTTCTGGGCGCCCTGGGCGAGGTTTTCCCTCAGGGCGTCAGTGGGTTCGCCGTTGCTGACGCCGGTCATGGCCCGTTGTGTCAGCGAGACCATGGGATTGCAGCGGGCCAGGAACGAGCCGGACGGGCGAGGCGGCTGTCCGCCCCCGGCCTGCTTCCACTCGGCCACGTCCCGACGGACCCGGCCTCCGGAGCGTGGTGCGAACAGGGCGCCGGCTATGGTCAGGTAAAAGAACGTCAGCAGCCCCAGAATCGCCAGTGCAATCAGCACATACATGACCGGGCCGCCCATGGCGACCAGGTTTTCCAGCGGGGACCCCAGGGCAGTCAGGTCTGAATGTTCAGGCATGGTCACTATCCTGATGGGAAGAAGATTGAACGCAAACGATAACAATTTTTATTGGTGGCATCCAGTGAAACCCGTACTGCCCGGCAGTCAGATTTGCCTCGCTCTGATAGACTGCGGGTATCACATCAGGACTTCACGGGGGTTACGCTCTACCAACGATGCTCATCACGCCGCCGATATCGAATGGGGAACGCTTGAATGCGGGCATGGTTTGATCGACTGGCCAACCGGGGCGTGGTGCTGTTTGTGGGCGCCATCGTGCTGACCGTGGTGTTTGTCAGTCTGTTCAATATGGTAATCAGCCGGGAAGAGCTCGAACGGCAGGCCCGCAACCAGGTGGAAACGGTCGCCAGGATGGTGGCCTATGAGCTGGATCGCAAACTGATGGTACGCTTCAATGTGCTCACCGAGGCGGCGGACACCATGAGCATGGACAGTGCCTCGTTCCGCAATTTCTCCTCATTGCTGATGGAACGCCAGCAACCCCTGCGCCACCTGTTCCGGAACATATTCCTGGTGGATGAACACGGCGTCTTGTTGGAGGAGTATCCCGACCTGCTGGATCTGACCGGCATAAACCTGTCCGATCGTGCCTATTTCCGGGACACCGTGGCCCAGTTGGCGCCGCAGATATCCGAGCCCTTCACCTCCCATGCCACCGGCCACCCCAGTGTGGTCATGACCGCCCCGGTATTCGATCACAACAGGCGCTTTGTCGGTCTGTTCGCCGGGTTTATCGACCTGACCTCCAGCAACTTCCTCAGCGAGGTGAGCAGGACCGCTATCGGCAATGATGGCTACGTGACGGTGGCCAGTCGTTCAGGGTTGCTGCTGGCGCAGCAGGATATGGTCAAGGGTATCCAGTCCGTGTCCATGGTAAATCAGGCGGCAATGGACGCCATGAATTGTTTCGAGGGGGTAACCCATACCCGGAACCGGAACGGTGAGGACGTGATGGTAGCGGTGCAGCAGCTCAACATGGCGCCCTGGTTTGTGACGGCCACCTGGCCGCTGGACGACGCCTTCGCACCGGCCAACCGGTTGCGGGAAGCCCTGGCGCTGACGGCCGCCATGGCGGTGCTGATCCTGCTGCCTCTGGCGGTGTGGCTGTTCCGGCGCTATCTCAACCCCCTGGAAGAACTGGCGGAACAGATCCGCGACCGCCACCTGGGGCTGCGGGACCGGCCGGTTGATGCCGGTGGGTACCGGGAAATCCGTGATCTGGCGGAAGCCTTCAACCGGGTTTTCTCGGACCGTACCGAAGTGGAAGCCCGCCTGCGGGCCGAACGACAGCGGGCCGAGAGCATCCTGGGTGCCCTGTACGAAGGCGTTATCATGACGGACACCCTCGGCAATATCCGTTACGCCAACCGGGCAACGGACACCTTTATCGGTGCGTCCGGTCGCCTTGAGGGACAGTCTCTCTTCGAGCTGGTGTCCTTCGAGACCGGGCAGGAGGAGTGGAGCGCCGCCCACTTCCTGGCCAGTGACGAGATCCAGGGCATGGACGGTGTGCTGAGAAACGAACAGCAGCAGACGTTCGATGTGGAAATCACCATGCTCCATGTCAGCCGGGGGAGCCCCGACGAGCGATTGGTGTTTGTTATCCGGGACGACAGCGAGCGCCGCCAGCAGGAGCAGCAACTGTCCTGGCAGGCCACCCACGACAGCCTGACCTCCCTGCTCAACCGCAGGGCCTTTGCGGCGGATCTGGTGAAATGGCTGGGGCAGGCCGCCAGCCTGCAGACTCCCACGGTGCTGATGATGATTGACCTGGACCACTTCAAGCCGGTGAACGATCAGGGCGGGCACCTGCTCGGTGACGAATTGCTACGTCAGCTGGCGGATATCCTCCGTCAGTCGGTTCGCCAGTCGGATGTGATAGCGCGTCTTGGCGGTGATGAGTTTGCCATCCTGCTGCCGGCCTGTGGCCTGGACCGTGCCAGGGCGTTGGCGGAACGGGTGCGGGCGGAAATTGAAGCGCTGCGGCTGCACCACGACGGTGAGAGCTATGGCGTTACCGCCAGTATCGGCCTCACCGAACTGACGGCGGGGGACAGTGGCCCCAAGGAAGTGATGGCACGGGCCGATGAGGGCGCCTATGCCGCCAAGGCTCAGGGGCGTAACCAGGTGGTGTCGGTGCCCGCGCCGGAGGATGACTGAATGGTCGGCGGACTCATCCTGTCCACTGCAACCAGGCCAGCCATAGAAGCCGCATTGCCAGCAGTGTCAGCAGGATATTGAAGAACTGGCCGAAGGCCCGGTTGCCCAGACGGTTCAGCAGCCTCAGCCCCAACCAGGTGCCGGCGAAGCCGCAGGCGATCATGGCGGCCAGGAATCCGATCCAGTCCCTGAAGACAAACCCGGCGAACCCGAATACCACGGCCTTGGGCAGATGCTGCAGGGTCATGGCGGTGGCAAAGGTGGCCACCGTGGTGAAACGTTCCGTGTGGATCTGCTTGATGAACGCCGCCACCAGGGGACCGGTGGCCCCCACGAACAGGGAGATGAAACTGGTCAGCGCCGAGGCCACCAGTATCCCGCTCCGGCCCAGTGCCAGGGGAGGCAGTTTCGGGCCCCAGCACAGGTAGAGCACAAACAGGGCGATGGTCACCTGCCAGGCCCAGGGAGGGAGCTGGACCAGTACCAGGCTGCCCGCCACGGCGCCCAGCAACACCCCCGGCGCGAAAGCGGCAATCACCCGCCAGTCGATATGGCGCCAGGCCAGGGTCATGCGCCCGGCGTTGGAGCCCAGCTGGATCATGCCGTGCACCGGAATGACCGCCGCCGGTGGTATCCACATGGCCATCAGCGCCAGCAGCATGACACCCCCGCCGGCGCCCAGGGCCGCCGTCACCATGGAAGTGAAGGCGGAGCAGGCCATCAGCAGTACGGCAATGTCGGGGCTCAGCCCCGGAGGCAGGAATGACGGCAAGACATCCTCCGGACGGGTTCAGGGCGACTGGCAGAACGGAGTCTGGGTCAGGGCCGGTTCTTCACAGATGGCCTGGGTCGCCAGTTCCACATCCGCCACATAATACAGGGATGCCAGACCCAGTCGATCCCGGCCCAGGTTATGGAAGATCATGCCGAAGGCGATATCACCGGCGGTGAAGCGTTCATGGTGTTCGGCGAAATATTGCGCCGGCCCGCCCAGTTCGTCGTCCTCCAGCAGGCGCAGTACCCGGGTGGCGCCGCCATGGTAGGCCTGGATCAGCAGCAGGGTGAACAGCCGCTGGCGTTTCGCCTTGGGCAGCCCGGCGAAGGCCGTGTTGATGGCCGGCTCCAGGATGCGGGCGTTCTGGCTCATCAGCTTGATGGCGCAGTCGAGCTGGGCCAGGCGGTGCCAGTGATTACGGGGGGCCACGCCACAGTCCGACAGCACCTGGGGCGTGAGCTGCATGATGCCCTTGGCGTCGGCGGCGGAATGGGCCCGGGTACGTCCACCGCTCTCAATCATCATCATACCGGCCAGGTAGCGGGGCAGCTCCGGCGGCAGTGACTGTTGCTGCTGGCGGCTTCGGGTGCCGTAGACATAGACCAGGGCGTCGTGGAGGGTGCCGGGATTCTCCCGTGTGGCGAAATCCAGGTCGTCCCATCGCCCCCAGAGCCGGGCGTCGGTGTCATCTCCCAGATAGCGGCTGCGGGCCTCGTCCAGACGGGCATGGGGCTGGTCGCAGGCCAGGGCGAAGGGGTAACCGGTGGTGGTGGCATCGCCGGGGGTCCAGCCGGTGGCGCGACCCTGCCGCGCCAGTTTCTCGCGCTGTTCATTCAGGCGCTTCTGGGTTTCCGCACGGGTCGCACCATCGCTGGTATAGCCAATGAACCGGCCCCGGTGATCAAACAGCAGGTGCCGCTCCTGGTCGGCGCAGTACCCGGACTCCTCCAGTACCCAGCGGCGGATGTCGAGGATATTGCTGTAGACCCCCTGGCTGTCCCAGTAGGGCGTATCGCGGATGATGGCCTGCCAGTCTTCCACCGGGGTGGTGTTACCGTGGGACAGGAACGGCATGCAGCTCAGCACCAGCAGCCCCACAGTCTGTGTAACACGGGGAAACCGGCCAGGGTGATGCATGGACAGTCCTTCTCTCGGTTCAGCCCGGATGTTTGCCGGGAAAGGAAATAAAAAGTGTTATTAATTCAGTTGGTTATAAGATTGAGTAACACTTTCGGCGTGTTTTCGGATGGTACCCGAAAAGCTGATGTGGACGCCACCGTTCGCTGTCAGGCTGACGCCGATTTCATAATCAGGGAGGCGTCTTCGGGAGGGAAGGGGACATTCGGGTAGGCATCACAGGGGCGGCCAGTGACCGCCCCCGTGATGGCGTGACTGTTTACCAGCTGTAGCTCAGTCTTGCAGTGATTTCGCGGCCCTGGTTGTAGTAGTCGGCCGTGCCCGATCCTACGACATGCTGTTCATCAAGCAGGTTGCTGACGTTGACCTTCAGGTCGGTATTCCTGAAGACCCGGTAGCTGAAGGCTGCATCAAAGAGCGTGGCGGCTTCACTTTTGGCCGTGTTTGCGGCGTCAAAGTAGTAGGTGCCGGTATAGCGTGCGCCCAGGCCGAAGCTCATCCCCAGGTTTGGCAGGGTGTAATAACTCCAGAGGGAGGCGCTGTGTTTTGGAGCAATGTTGAACTCATTGCCCTCGATGTTGGTTCCATCGCGCAGCGGTTCGGCGCGCACTACCTCAGTATCCATGTAGGAATAGCCGCCTGTCAGACTCAGGTTGTCTGTCAGCTCGGTCTTGGCTTCAAGGTCAAGACCACGAACGCGGGACTTGCCGATGGTTTCACTTTCGATGGTGCCGTCATCCTGCGCAACCCTGATGCTGATGTCCTTCTTGGTCAGGTCGTAGATGGCCGCCGAGAACAACGCATTGATGGCGATCGGTGAATACTTCACACCGAGTTCATACTGTTCGCCGCGCTCGGGATCCGTGCCGATGGACGGGGGGGCCACCGACTCCACCATGCTGACGTAGGTGGAGATTTCATCGTTCACGATATAGGTCAGTGCACCGCGTACCGACGTTTCCGAGAAGTCATCGGAAGAGCTGGTGTCGGCGAGTCTGTCATCGCTGGAGAGATCCAGGTTATCGTTGCGCACACCCGCTGTAACGATGAATCGGTCGTCAAAGGACAGGTTCTGCTGCAGGAAAACCGCTTTGGTCTTATAGTCCTGTTCCTCACTGTTGTAGGGCGTGAGGCTGCTGGGGGCACCGCTGTAGACGGGGTTGGCGACATCAATCGGATCCGCCGGCGCGTAGACAGAGGTGCTCTCACTGGACGCGTCGCGGTACTCAACCCCCGCCAGTGTACTGCTGTCGACCCGCTCAAAGCTGACATCGTATTGCAGCATCGCGTTGCCAATCAGCTCTTCGGCCTCACTGTCGGTGCCGATATAACCGCGATCCACCACGGTGCCCGTCCGGTTGACCGAATCCGTGATGTAAACGTAGCCGGAATCATCGGTCAGATCGCTGTAACGCAGGTTGCCCCGCAGAACCAGGCCGTTATCAAAGTCATGGGTGAGCTGGCCGGTCACGCTGGTTCGTTCAACATCGTGGAAGTTGTAGTCCGGCTCGCCATAGAAATCGCTGCGGTCGTATTCCTTGTCAAACGGATAGCCGCCACTGTTGGGGGTGCTGTCCCGGTTCAGGTAGTCCAGGATGACGGTTGCCGAGGTGTACGCGGTCGGTTCCCAGGTCAGGCCGCCCATCACGAACTCGCTGTCGTCCCTGGAATAGTCGTATTCACGCTCGCTGTCCTTGACCTTGCCCGTGAAACGGTAGGCCACGGTTTCGGAATCGTTCAGGGCGCCACCCACATCAACGCCAGCCTCTTTGTGATCAAAGGAGCCATAGGTGACGTAGCCCTCACCAAAGCTTTGAAACTTGGGCTGTTTACTCACGAAGTTCACGGAGCCGCCCGGGTCCGCCGGGCCGAACAGGGTTGAGTTGGCGCCACGCAATACTTCCACCCGTTCGAAAGCGTAAGGGTCCTCGCGAACGCCGCGCATGGAGCCAAGTGTCAGCCCGTCACGGTAGGTGGTGGCCTGGAAGCCGCGAATCTTGAAATAGTCGTTGCGATCGTCAGTGGCGTAGTACTCGGTGACAACGCCAGGAGTGTATTGCAGGACCTCCTCGGTGGTGTTGGCGTCCCGCTGCTCGATTTCCTTTTCAGTGATCACCGACACGGAGGCGGGGGTGTCCAGGATGCTGGTGGCGACCTTGCCGCCCACCCAGAGTTCCTGGGCCACCGTGGAGTTGGCGTCATCGTCGGCGTTGGCCTGGGCGTTGACGATAATGGGAGCGAGACGGTAGGCCTCCCCCTCATTGGTGTCACTGCTCTCCTGGGCCATCCCGCCCATGGGGGCAACGGCCAATGGCACGCAGTACAGCAGGGCGGTAGTGATGCGTTGCCACGGTGTCCGTGCCGCATCAAGTCCGGTTCTACTATCACTCATACTCGACATCCTCGACAGGTTGGCGGGCTCAGGCGCCCGCCTTATAACGTTTGGTTAAAAGGATGTCATAGTTTGTCCGGGCATCGTAATGAAGTCAATAATGAGAAGTATAATCATTTACTGAAGGCGGTGTGCCCTGGCTGGCGACAACAGGTATGCCATCAACGCCGCCAGGGTGGTTTCTGGCCTACTCCCCTGCCAGCCGGTGGCGACCGATCGGCAGCATCATCGGCCTGCCCGAAATCGGGTCGGCAATCACCCGGCTACGCAGGCCAAAGACCGACAGGATGGCCTCTTCATTCAGGACATCCCCGGGTTGGCCATGGGCGTACAGCCCGCCCCCTTTCATGGCAACCAGGTGGTCGGAATAACGCGCGGCCAGATTCAGGTCATGCAGCACCATGACAATGGTGATGCCACGGTGCTGGTTCAGGTCGGTGAGCAGGTCCAGCACCTCGACCTGATGGCTGACATCCAGAAAGGTGGTGGGCTCATCCAGCAGCAACAGATCGGTTTCCTGGGCCAGCGCCATGGCGATCCAGACCCGCTGCCGTTGCCCGCCCGACAGTTCATCCACTTCCCGGTCGGCCAGATCGATGATTCCGGTCACCTCCAGCGCGTTGGCGATGGCCTCGTCGTCATGGGAGTTCCAGCGGGACATCAGGCCATGATGGGGGTGGCGCCCCCGGCTGACCAGATCGGCAACGGTGATCCCTTCGGGGGCCACCGGCGATTGCGGCAGCAGCCCCAGGGTGCGGGCCAGCTCGCGGGTGGGAATGCGGTGCACGGACTTGCCATCCAGCAGGACCTGTCCCCTGCTTGGCGCCAGCAGTCGCGAAAGGGTGCGCAGCAGGGTGGACTTGCCACAGGCGTTGGCCCCGACAATCGAGGTGATGCGCCCCGGGGCAATGTCCAGATCAAGACCATCGAGGATGGTGCGCTCGCCATAGCCGGCGGACAGGTCTTCGACAACAAGATGGTGAGCGGCGGTCACAGCGAGCCTCCTCTGCGGTTCACGCGAATGATCAGATAGATAAGATAGGGTGCACCCAGGGCGCCGGTGACAACGCCGACCGGGTAGCGGCTCGGCAACAGGAATTGCCCGATGTAGTCCCCCACCAGCACCAGGCAGGCGCCGACCAGGGCTGCCGGGATCAGGATCGAACCGTTAGGGCCAATAAGACGCGACGCAATGGGTCCCGACAGAAACGCCACGAACGCGATGGGGCCGGTCACGGCGGTGGCAACAGCGATCATGCCCACGGCACAGACCATCACCGTGATCCGGGTCAGGCCGACCCGGACCCCGAGCGCCGCCGCCATATCATCGCCCATGCGCAGCGCTTCGAGATCACGCCCCCGGCTGAGCAGAAGGCCACCGAAGACCAGCAATGCCAAGAGTACCGGCACGGCCTCGTTCAGTTGCGCGGCGTTGACGCTGCCGGTGAGCCAGCGCATGGCCTCCTGCAGATCCCATGCCGGCGCCCGGGCCAGGATATAGGCGATAAAGCTTTCGATCATCGCCGCGACGCCGATGCCGATCAGGATCAGACGAGTACCCGCCACTCCATTCTTTGATGCCAGCCCGTAAACCAGCAGGGCAACCCCGAGTCCGGCAATGACCGAAAAGACCGACACCGCCGGGCCGTCCAGTTGCAGGATCACGATGGCGAAGACTGCGGCGGCGCTGGCTCCGGAACTGACACCGATAATGTCCGGGCTGGCCAGTGGGTTACGCAGCATGATCTGGAAGGCGACACCGCCCAGACCAAAGCTCATGCCCACCAGCACCGACAAGACCGCCCGGGGCAGGCGCAGGTGGCCGACGGTAAAGCTGGCGCCGGGGACGTTTTCCCCCATCAACACCCGCAGCACATCCTGGGGCGGGGTGAACGATTGCCCCAGCGTCAGTGTCACCGCAATAGCGGTGACCAGGATCAGAACCAGGGCCGCCATGACGCCCCACCAAAGGCGAGCACGGCGCTGGCGCCCGGCCTTCACACCGGCGAGAGCGTGGGAAGCGTCTGAGGTCATAGGTCACGCACCCGCTGCCGACGGACAACCCAGATAAAGAAGGGGGCACCGATGAAGGCGGTAACCACGCCCACCTCAAGCTCACTGGGCCGGGCGACGAGGCGACCGGCCACATCCGCGAGCAATAACAGGCTGGCGCCACTCAGCGCGGAAAAGGGCAGCAGCCAGCGGTGATCCACCCCCACCAGCAGGCGGCACAGGTGCGGTACCACCAGCCCGACAAAGCCAATCGGGCCACAGGCTGCAGTGGTAGCGCCGCACAACAGGATGGCGCCCAGTCCTGCCGTGCCCCGGGCCAGTGCGACTTTTTCGCCCAGGCCGGCCGCCAGGTCATCCCCCAGCGCCAGCGTGTTGAGTTTCCGGGCCGACAGCAGGCTGATCACGAAGCCCACCATCAGGAACGGCAGCACAAGCCCGATGGTGTCGAAGGTGGTGCCGCCGACCCCGCCGATTTGCCAGGACCTCACCCCTCCTGCGATGTCGTTCCGGGGCAGGATCACCGCGATGGTAAACGAGGACAGGGCCACCGAGGTGGCGGCCCCGGCCAGGGCCAGTTTGAGGGGAGTGGCGCCACCCCGGCCCAGCGAGCCGATGGCGTAGACGAAGACGGCGGTCAGGCCGGCGCCGAGGATCGCCGTCCACACATAGGCCTGGGCCATGCTCATGCCGAACCAGGCCAGCCCGATCACCACCGCGAGTGAGGCCCCCATATTGATCCCCAGGATGCCCGGGTCGGCCAGGGGGTTGCGGGTCACGCCCTGCATGATGGCGCCGGCGACGCCGAGTGCGCCACCGGCAATGATGGCCAGGACCGTGCGTGGAATGCGCATGGCGACGGCGGCCTCACCGATGCTGTTCACCTGCCCCTGCAGTGCGGAGACAATATCAGGCCAGGGAACGTCGCGCGTACCAACGGCGATGGAAAGCAGGCAAAGTGACGCCAGCAGCGCGACCAGCACCATCAGGCTGGCCGATTTTGCCAGATTGCTCCGGTAAAAAGACGATACTCCGCCCGTCGCCGCCGACTGTGCCGTCATTGTGACTTGCGTGCGGCGTCCGCCAGCACCTTGACGTAGTCTTCAAGCACCCAGGGGATCGACAGGGGGGTAGGATTGGCCGCGGTGGCGACCGGGCCATTGCCCAGCATCACCACGGAACCATTCTCGATGGCGCGCATCCTGGACATCAGGGGATTGGACTCCAGCGGCTCCAGGAGCTCTTCGGCGCCATAGGTGACAAAGATATCCACATCGTTGAACGTGTCTATCTGCTCGACACTGACCTCTCCGGAAAACTGCCCTTCCCCGGTTACCTGGTTCACGCTTTCAGGTGAGTGCATGCCGAGATCCTCGAAGAATTTCACCCGGGTGTCGTTGGCGGTGTAGAAGCGCAGGATGCTCAGGTTCGTGGCGTCAAGGTGCGTAATGAACATGGCTGACTTGTCTTCGAGTTCGGGGTACCCTGCGACGCTGTCGGCGATCTGTGCTTCCAGCCTGTCGATCAGGGCCTCGCCTTCAGCCGTCATGCCCATGCCAGCGCTGTTCACGCGGATCATCTCGCGCCAGTCGGTTGACCAGGGAGACTCGGGATACGCGACAACCGGCGCAATCATGCTCAGGGTATCGTAGTCGGCCTGGCTGAGACCGGAATAGGCGGCCAGGATGACATCCGGTTGCGTCGCCGCCACCGCTTCGAAATCAATGCCGTCACCTTCATCGAACAGCACGGGGGTGTCGGCATCCAGCTCCCGGAGCCGGGCACTGACCCAGGGCAGCAGGCCATCGCCATTGTCGTCACCGAAGCCGGCGGCAGCAAAGCCAACGGGAACCACGCCAAGTGCCAGGGGAACCTCATGATTGGCCCAGGCCACGGTCGCCACGCGCTCGGGCTTTTCTTCGATGGTCGTGGTACCGAACGCATGTTCGATGGTCTTGGGGAATTGGTCTTCCGTTTGCTGTGCCCATCCGACGAGGGGGATAACCAGTGAGGTCGCAAACAGGAAGGTAACGACAAACGTTCGGGGAATGTTATACATCTCGGCGTGTCTGGTTTGATTGACTGGGATTGAACTGTACCTTAAATAAACGCGCTAATGCCAACGAGAATCAATATCATGAGTGAAATCGTTTCACTGGAGCAACTGAGGGAGCTGTATCCCGAACCATGGGACGTGGTGAAAGCCAAAGTCATGCCGGCGCTGGATTCGTACACCACGACGTTCATCCAGAACAGTCCGTTTGCGTTGCTGTCGACGGTCGATAGCCAGGGTTATGTCGATATTTCTCCCAAGGGCGGCGAACCCGGCTTTATCAAGGTGATGGATGCCGGAACCATCCTGATTCCGGACAGTGCCGGTAATAACCGCATCGACAGCCTGCAGAACATCCTCGAGAACCCTGGTGTTGGCCTGTTGTTCATGGTCAATGGCGTGAATGAGGTGATCCGTGTCAAAGGCCGCGCCAGTATCCATCGGGACGAAGCGCTGTTTGATCTCTGCCCGGATGGGAAGAAAGCCCCGAAGGTGGTCATAAAGGTCGCCGTGGACAGTGTCTATTTCCACTGTCCGAAAGCCCTCGTGGTCGGGAAACTCTGGGAAGAGGAGTACCGGGTTGACCGGTCCTTCCTCCCCTCCCTTGCCGAAATCGTCAAACATCAGCTCAGTTCGGAGTGATGGCACTGCTGTCGCGTCAAACTACTGATAAACTCAAGCGGAACCATGCGACAGGACATGCGAAAAGAACGTCCGGAACTCCAATAACAACGGATCAACTCCATGAAACCTTCCGAATACCTGCAGTACGATGCCACCGGTTTGGCTGACCTGGTGCGCCGGGGCGAAGTCACCCGGTCAGAGGTGACGGAGGCGGCCATCGCCCGTGCCGAAACGCTGAACCCGGATATCAACGCCATCTGTATTCCCCAGTACGAGGAAGCCCGCCAACAGGCCCCTTCTGATGGTCCCTTTGGTGGTGTCCCCATGCTGTTGAAGGACCTGGGCCAGGAACAGGCGGGCCAGCCCTGCACCATGGGAAGCCGGGGTCTTCGGCGCCGGGTCATGGCGGAGGACTCCGACTATGTGATCCGGGCCCGGGAAGCGGGGCTGGTGTTCCTGGGTCGTACCGCCACCCCGGAATTCGGTCTCAAGGCCATTACCGAATCAGAACTGTGGGGGCCAAGCAGAAATCCCTGGGGTCGTGACCACACCCCCGGCGGCTCCAGTGGCGGTTCCGGAGCGGCTGTGGCCGCGGGTATCGTGCCGGTGGCCGGCGCCAATGACGGTGGTGGTTCGATCCGGATTCCCGCCGCCTACAACGGTCTGGTGGGGCTGAAACCGTCCCGGGGGCGGGTATCCTGGGGGCCCCACACCGGGGAGAGCTGGCTGGGGGCGGCGGACAACCATGTGGTGACCCGCACCGTCCGGGACTGTGCCGGCATGCTGGATGTGCTGGCCGGCCCCGCCGTTGGCGATCCGTTCCGCATTGAGGCGCCACCCCGCCCCTGGAGTGAACAGGCCAGTGAGCCGCCGGGCAGGCTTCGTATCGGTCTGTTTACCCGCTCCCCGTACGGCGATGACGTGCATCCCGACTGCGTGGCGGCAGTGGAAGAATCCGCCCGCCTGCTGGAGTCGCTGGGTCACGAGGTGGAAGAAGCCAGTCCTGAGTTTGATGGGCAGGCCCTGGCCCGCTGCTACCTGGGGATCTATTTTGGCGAGGTGCCGGCGTTCATCGATATGGCGCTCGCCGAGGGGGCTTCGAAGGATGACTTCGAGCTGGACAGCCGCGTGCTGGCGATGCTCGGTCGCAGTTTCCCGCTGCCGGCCTATGTGCGCATGCGCCAGCAGTGGAACGACTTCGCCCGTGCTCTGGGGGATTATTTCAGCCGGTATGATCTCTACCTGTGTCCGACCACCGCCCAGCCGCCGGCCCGGATTGGTGAGCTGGACCTGCCACCGGCCATGAAGGTGGTGTCGAAACTGCTTGTGAAGGCCCACGCGGGGAAGCTGCTCCATCGCACTGGCATGATCGACCAGCTCGCCATGGAAAGCCTGGCGCGAACGCCGTTCACGCAACTGGCCAACCTCACCGGCACGCCGGCCCTGTCCCTACCCCTGGGGTGGGACCAGAAGGGCATGCCGGTGGGCGTCCAGTTCGGGGCGCCCCACGGAGCCGAGGGCCGCCTGCTGCAACTGGCGGCACAGCTGGAGGAGGCGGCGCCGTGGTATGGCCGTTACGAGCAGCTATGGCAAACTGCCCCTGAAAGGGAAATGTAACGGTCGGACTTGTGATCCGCTCCCGCAAACTCCACGTTTATTTTTTAGGCCGGAACAGGCTATGCTGTGAGTGAGTAATCTGGACATGGAAGGCTTTGCAGGGCTGGTCCGGAGGCTCGCCAACGGGTGACGGCTGCGACTGCCCCGTTCTCCGGGGCCGGTTTCCGGACCGGTTCCCCTTTCTGATGGCATCGAGGAGGCGAGTACCATGAACCAACCGATGGCAATCGAAGAACTGGTGTCTGTAGCACAGGCGGAAGCCATGGGCGAGCTGGACGCGCCGATTATGGCAATAGTCCTTTCCAGCGAGCAGAGCTACGACCTTCCCATCAACTCCCTTGAAACCGATGCCGACAAGGCCCGGTGGGCCTTGATCCTGCGTGCTGCCCGTGAACACGTTGAAGCAGACGCGGTGGCATTGCTGTACCCGGCCTGGACCACCATCCGCCAGCGCAATCCCGAGGCGGAAGTGCGCAAGGAGCCCGAGGATGGCCCCGAACCCATCGACACCCTGTTTGTACAGCTGCACACCCGCGACCGTATCTACTGGCGTGGCTTCGAGCAGATCCGCGATCCCCGTCACCAGCGCATCGTGGGCTTCCGCACCATTGGTGCCCTGTCTAACGAGTATGAGCGGGAGGAGGCGCCCTCGGTGACCTCCTGGCTCAACACCCTGTTCGAGCCGCTGCCTGAAGAGGGGGAAGAAACCGATGTGGACCGGGAGCTGGCGGACCTGCTGGAAGAGCCGGAGGTGAGCGCCGCCCTCTACCCGAGGCAGATGCGGGCACTGCACTGAACCGGCACCTGTGCCGGAAAGCTGCTCCCCGGAAATTCACTTTCCGGAGAGCAGCGTCAGGCATAGCTGGGCGTGCTGCAGGAAGTGGCTGAACGCCTGCAGGTGTTCCTCGCCGGGCTCGCTGCCGTTGGCGCCGAAATCCGCGTAGAACATCCCCAGTATCCGACCGTTGGTGACCAGTGGGCCGATCAGGGCGGGTACCCGGCCAAGCCAGGGGTCAAAGTCCTGTTCCGGGGCCTTGGCGTCCGGCTGGTAGATGGTACAGCCGTCCCGGGGCAACAGATGGCCGAGGGCGCCGCTACCGTTACGTGGCACCACAAAGTGGTTGCGCCAGCCGTCGGTCTGCGGGCCGGTACAGGTCCGTAGCACCAGGTTGCGTCCGTCCCGGTCCGGCATCAGCAGGGCCACCCGTTTCAGCCCGATACCCCGCTGGATGCCTTCCATCACCAACTGGAACACGGTGTTCAGGTCCGGCTTTTCGGTGAGGCTCTGGGCCAGTTCCCGCAGGATACGCAGTTGCAGGTCCGCATCCATGTCTGGCGGCGGGGGCGCCTCGATGTCGCCGGACCCGTCGGGCATCAGCGACTGTACCTGGGGGATACCCAGGGATACGGCCACCTCACCCGCTTCCCCCGCATTCAGTCGGGCCCGGTCACGGACTGCTGCCGGTGATTCGTCCAGTTCCCTCCCGAGGGTATCCATCAACTGGTCCATCTCCGCGGTCCGCCAGCCTTCCTCGGCCAACCGCGACATTTCCACCGCATGACGGGCCAGTCGGCTGGCGTCGGATCCCGGGCGGCTGGAGGACACCACGTCGCGGATAAAAGGCCCCAGGGCCCAGGCCTCTGCCAGGCCGCGGCTGATCTCGGGAAAGGTGCTGTGGAGGATTTCCTTCTGGGCTTCCACGTGGGACGTGCCCGCCCGCAGGCTGTGCTCCAGCTCCATGGCCTGTTCCGTGTCGCAGGCCCAGAAGGCCAGCTCGCCGATGTTCATCAGCAGGGCACCGATGAAGACTTCCTCCTGGGCCTGTTCGTTTCGTTTGGGTAGCAGGTTACGGGCCTGGACGGCGGCGTGGATGGCGCGGGCCAGGCATTTGAGGAGATGGGGGCGGGAGGAGCGCTTGAGCAGCGAATCCACCACCAGGGATGAAATCGCCATGGATTTCACCGAATCAAACCCGATCAGGGTGATGGCCCGGCTGACGGTGCTGACCTGCACCCGGGTCTGGTTGTAGAACACGGTGTTGGACAGCCGCAATACCTGGGAGGTGAGCTGGGCATCGTTGATGATGACCGCGGCCAGCTGGTTGACGGTGCTGCTGTCGCTGTCGGTAAGCTCGTTGATCCGGCGTAGCGTGTTGGCCAGCACCGGCAGTTCGACGCGGCTGAGGTAGGCGACCCATGCCTGGGTGGATTCCATCCTTGTGGTCGGGGATGAGGGATCGCTCACAATGGTTGCTGTCTCCGGATTATAGGTGCATGTGTAAACTAAATAATCATACTACACTTCCAGCCCGAACCCCTGCCCCCGGACACGAACGGATACAAAATCCAACATTCGGGTTTGTGAGGTGATTGCGTTATAATCAGCGGCTTTTCGTGCCGGGGCCCACAAGGCGACGGCCAATGCCTTACGGAAGGTTTGTGACTTGTGATTGAACTTGACCAGGTTCAGAAATCCTACCAGGTGGGCGACCGGGCGATCCCCGCGTTGAAGGCCACCGACCTGACCATCGACACCGGCGAGGTGTTCGGTATCGTCGGCCATTCCGGGGCCGGCAAGTCGACCCTGGTGCGACTGATCAACCTGCTGGAGCGTCCCAGCGGTGGCCGGGTGCTGGTGGATGGCGAGGATGTGACCCACTACGACGCGGCGGAGTTGCGGGCCTTCCGGCGCAAGGTGGGCATGATCTTCCAGCACTTCAATCTGCTGTCGTCACGGACGGTGGCGGACAACATTGCCTTTCCCATGAAGCTTGCCGGCATCTACTCGAAGGAGGAGATCCGTTCGCGGGTGGCGGAACTGCTGGAGCTGGTCAGCCTTACCGATCAGGGCAGCAAGTATCCGTCGCAGCTTTCCGGCGGCCAGAAGCAGCGGGTGGGCATTGCCCGGGCGCTGGCCTGTCGCCCCACCATCCTGCTGTGCGACGAGGCCACCAGTGCCCTGGATCCGCAGACGACCCAATCGGTGCTGCGCCTGCTGGCGGACATCAACCGGGAACTGGGGCTGACCATCGTGCTGATCACCCATGAGATGGATGTGGTGCGCCGTATCTGCGACCGGGTGGCGGTGATGGACGCGGGCCGGATCGTTGAGAGCGGGCCGGTGACGGATGTGTTCCTGCATCCCGAGCATCCCACCACCCGGGACTTTGTCTTCGAGAGCGAGAATATCGACCGGGAGGAAATGGAGCAGGACTACCAGCAGGCCAGCGGTCGTATCCTGCGGCTGACGTTCCGGGGCGAGAGCACCTACCAGCCTCTGCTGGGCCATGTGGCCCGGGCCTCGGGGGTGGACTTCAGTATCCTGTCCGGCCGTATCGATCACATCAAGGACACGCCCTATGGCCAGTTGACCCTGTCCCTGGTGGGGGGTGACCTGGAGAAGGCGATGGCGGAGTTTGATGCAGCGGATGTCCATGTGGAGGTGGTGCGATGATGGAATCACTGCTGGGTAACGTGGACTGGATGGAGATTGGCTGGGCGAGCTGGGACACCCTGGTGATGGTGGGGATGTCGCTGCTGTTCAGTGTGCTGATCGGTCTGCCGGTGGGGGTGTTGCTGTTCCTGACCGGCAAGCGGCAACTGCTTGAACAGAAGGCGGCCTATGCCATCCTGTCGTTTGTGGTGAATGTGTTGCGGTCGGTGCCGTTCATTATCCTGTTGATTGTGATGATTCCGGTGACGGTGCTGATCGTGGGCACGTCCCTGGGGGTAATCGGGGCGATTCCGCCGCTGGTGGCGGGGGGCGCGCCTTTCTTTGCCCGGTTGGTGGAGACGTCCCTGCGGGAGGTGGACCGGGGTATCATTGAGGCGACCCAGGCGATGGGGGCCAATGTCCGCCAGATTGTCATGGGGGCGCTGTTGCCGGAGGCGTTGCCGGGGATTATCGCGGGTATCACGGTGACGGCGATTACGCTGGTGTCCTATGCGGCCATGTCCGGTGTTGTGGGTGGCGGCGGTCTGGGTGATCTGGCGATACGTTTCGGTTATCAACGGTTCCAGACGGATGTCATGGTGATTACTGTGGCTCTGTTGGTGGTGTTTGTGCAGTTATTGCAGATGCTGGGGGATCGGCTTGTTCTTTATTTCAGCCGCAAGTAATCGCGTCCTTGAGTTTCGGGGGAGGTCACCCGGTACGGTGACCTTTTTCTGGACACGCCCGGCAAGTACATCCCTGTAGGGCTCGACGAGCGCCGTCCCTGGCGC
>NZ_JAVVLT010000036.1:0-9488 GCF_036224885.1 Marinobacter sp. OP 3.4 | reverse complement strand
CAAAAACAGGGACGTTTTTGAAGAGCCTACAGGGATGTATTCACGGCGTGTCCCGAAAAACGTTATCGACCTGGCACTCCTGGCACAAAACCAGAAGGCTACAAGGCCAATCAAACTGTCAGCGAGGATCAAGAAATCTCAGAAACAATAGCCTTCAAAGAAGCCAAAGGATCAGAAGCCTGTGTAACAGGCCGACCAACAACCAGATAGTCGCTGCCAGCAGAAATAGCGGCAGAAGGCGTCATAACCCGCTGCTGATCCCCGTGATCGGCCGTGGCAGGCCGAATACCCGGAGTAACCAGCCTGAACCCAGCGCCCTGCTCCCGTTTCAGAACCGGCGCCTCCTGGGCCGAACACACCACCCCATCCAGACCACAGTTACGGGTCAACGTTGCCAGCCTGTTTACCTGATCCGCTGGTGAGCCAGTAATACCGATACCCGCCAGATCGTCAGCGCCCATGCTGGTCAGCACCGTCACCGCAATCAGCAGCGGACGATCCACACCGAAAGGCTCCAGGCGCTCCCGGCAGGCCACCATCATCTTCTCGCCACCGGAGGCATGGACATTCACCATCCATACACCCAACTCAGCCGCCGCGGCAACCGCCGCCGAGGTAGTATTGGGAATATCGTGGAATTTCAGGTCCAGGAACACCTCAAAACCCCGGTCGTGTAGCTTTCGTACCAGATCCGGACCACAGCGGGTAAACAGCTCCTTGCCCACCTTCAGACGGCACAGAGCCGGGTCCAGGGTATCCACCAGCGCCAGGGCCGGTGCTTCAGAAGGGAAATCGAGGGCAACAACAATACGGGGGCCGAGGGCATCGGTCATGGGCAGGCTCCTGTGTCCGAACGGTGGGAAGCTCCGATGTGCCGGAGGTGTTCGGGCGGGGATTATGGCAGAAAACGCCCTACTCTGCCTCCACACCCTGAATCGGGCGCACCGTCTCCCACTCCTTGCAACTCGGGCAGAGCCAGTGGAGCTGCTGGCCGGAAAAGCCGCAGTTAACGCAACGGTAGACGGGGCGGTTGGTCAGGATCAACTGGCCGATACGGCTTACCAGTCGACCTTCCCCGGTGGCCAGGCCTCGCTCGTAGCCCGCAAGCTCCACCAGCCGAAGGAGGCCTCGCACACTGGGCCGGGACTCCAGTTCGCTGCGCAGCAGGTCGATGGCCGCCTGACGGCCCGACGAGCGTTCCACCGCTTCCGCCAGCGCCAGCAAAAGACTGGTGCCATGATGCTGTTCATAGAGCTTGCGCAGACGCTTGACGTTGCCACCCACGTTGCCATGGGAGCGTTCCAGCTTCATGAAACGATCGATGGCCTCCGGACCGAACTCGGGGTTCTGCTCAAACACCTTCAGGCTGGCATTGGCCGCTTCCCGGTAGTTGCCCTGACGCCCCTGCAGGGTGGAGAGGATGAAGCTGGCGCGGACGCAATCGGGGTCGATGGACAGGGCTTCCCTGGCCAGCTTCTGGGCGCCCCAGCGGTCGTCCTTGTGGAGGCACTCATCCGCCAACTCACAGGTAATGTAGGCCAACTGTCGTGCCAGTTTCGGGTTCAGGGCGCCCTTCATCAGGGTGCGCGCCACCTGCGCCGCCTTGCCCCACTCACGCTCCTGCTGGTACAGCTCGATAAGCTGGCCGGCGGCACGTTCGCCATAGCCCCGGTCATCCATCAACTGGTGGAACAGCGCCTCGGCCCGGTCCAGCAGGCCGGCCGCCAGGTAGTCCCGGGCCAGTTCGAAGGTTACCTGGGGCGAGAAATGGGCGGGTAGCTCCGGGCGGGCCAGCAGGTTCTGGTGGATCAGGATGGCCCGGTCGGTTTCACCCTTGTTGCGGAAATGGGCACCAATGGACAGGTGCAGGCCAACGGTGTCCTTGTTGACCGCCAGGGACTGAACGAAGTTTTCGACGGCCTGGTCGGAGTAGTTGGTGAACAGGAACTGCAGGCGCTCACGGACGGATGACTCGTCCGAGAGTTTCGTGGCAGCCCTCTGGTCGGAACGGAAGTAGCGTCCGATAAACCAGCCCGCAGCGACGGCAGCCGTCAGCAGCAGCCACTGAAAAAACATATCCATTTAGAGCGCCCGGTCGTCAGGGGTTCTGCTTTGTTCCAGGGCCCGCTCCGCCTTGTCCAGACGCTTGCGTAGCTGGCGCCGGGAGACCGATACACGAACAGTCGCCAGAAGGGTCAATACCACGCCCAGAAGAATGCCGAAGGTGAATCCCAGGATGACCCAGACCGCAACGCCATGGGGCTGGGTTTCAAAAAACAGGAAGTTGAGGGAGACCGCCATCTGGTTGTTCATGGAGAATACCAGCACCGCAATGGCGACCAGTATCACGACCAGAAGGAGAATTATCTTCTGAAACCCTGCCATAGCACCCCTGCTCCAGGAATTGGGAATTCACGATGAACCACGCCAATTGTACCCGAATTCAGGGTTCGGGTGGCTAACACCAGAATGCGGAGACCGGTTCAGTAGCCCTTCTTCATACTGTCATTGACCTGCTCACGCAGCTCCTTGCCCGGCTTGAAATGCGGAACGTATTTCGCCGGCAACTGTACCGCTTCTCCGGTTTTCGGATTACGACCGGTCCTGGCCGCCCGATAATGGAGGGAGAAACTGCCGAATCCACGGATCTCTATCCGCTGCCCATCGGCCAGTGACTGAGACATGTGCTCGATGACCGTTTTAACAGCCAGTTCCACATCCTTCACAGACAGCTGAGTCTGTTTCGAGGCAATCAGTTCGACCAGTTCAGACTTTGTCATGAGGCCCATCCCTTTTCATTTTTATTACGAAGCCTCAGGAGTCCGCGTGGTAGAGCAACCCGCACCGCTGCGATCCATACCCTGCACACCCCTGGAGTCAGCTTCTCAAGTCTCAACCCATCCCGACCAGCCAGATTCCAGCTAACCCAACCAATGACCTGGGTAACAGGCAAAGACACTGCTAGTTTAGCTAATGCTGAAAAAAAGACAAAAAAAACGGGCTCTTAGAGCCCGTTTTTTTGCCTTCAAGAGGATTGAATCACTCTTTGTTGGCGTTTTGCTGCTGCATCTGCTCCTTGATGAGATCACCGATGGTGGTCGCACCAGACGTTTCAGCAGCCTTGGCGCGTACGCCTTCCAGAGCCTGCTTGTCGTCTTCAACGTCCTTGGACTTCACGGACAGGTTGATGACGCGGTTCTTGCGATCGATGCTGATGATCTTCGCTTCAACCTCTTCGCCTTCCTTCAGCGCGTTGCGGGCGTCTTCCACCTTGTCACGGCTGATTTCGGAGGCTTTCAGTACCGCTTCAACCTCGTCGTTCAGGGCGATGGTGGCCGCCTTGGCGTCAACTGCGGATACGGTGCCACGTACGATGGAGCCCTTGTCGTTCAGCTGTACGAACTCGGCAAACGGATCGCTTTCCAGCTGCTTGATGCCCAGGGAGATACGCTCACGCTCGGGATCAACAGACAGGATAACGGTTTCAACCTCGTCACCCTTCTTGTACTCGCGAACGGCTTCTTCGCCAGTCTCGTTCCAGCTGATGTCGGACAGGTGAACCAGACCATCGATGCCGCCATCCAGACCGATGAAGATACCGAAGTCCGTGATGGACTTGATCTTGCCGGATACCTTGTCGCCCTTGTTGTAGTTCGCGGAGAACTCTTCCCAGGGGTTCGGCACGCACTGTTTGATGCCCAGGGAGATACGACGACGCTCTTCGTCGATGTCCAGGATCATGACTTCCACTTCGTCACCGACCTGAACCACCTTGGACGGATGGATGTTCTTGTTGGTCCAGTCCATTTCGGACACATGAACCAGACCTTCCACACCCTCTTCCAGCTCGGCGAAGCAGCCGTAGTCGGTCAGGTTGGTGACCCGGGCGGTAACCTTGACACCTTCCGGATAGCGATCCTTGATATTAACCCATGGGTCTTCGCCCAGCTGCTTCAGACCCAGGGAAACCCGGTTGCGCTCGCGGTCGAACTTCAGGACCTTGATGGTGATCTCGTCACCCACGTTCACGATCTCGCTCGGATGCTTGATGCGCTTCCAGGCCATGTCGGTGATGTGCAGCAGGCCGTCAACGCCACCCAGGTCAACGAACGCGCCGTAGTCGGTCAGGTTCTTGACGATACCCTGCAGGGTCATGCCCTCGGTCAGGGTTTCCAGCAGGGCTTCGCGCTCGGCGCTGTTTTCAGCTTCCAGAACGGCGCGGCGGGAAACCACCACGTTGTTACGCTTCTGGTCCAGCTTGATAACCTTGAATTCCAGTTCCTTGTTCTCCAGGTGCGCGGTGTCGCGGACCGGACGAACGTCTACCAGGGAGCCCGGCAGGAAGGCACGGATGCCGGACAGGTCGACGGTGAAACCACCCTTGACCTTGCCATTGATCATGCCCTTCACAACTTCTTCCGCCTCGAAGGACTTTTCCAGTACCTTCCATGCTTCGGCGCGCTTGGCCTTTTCGCGGGACAGACGGGTTTCACCGAAACCGTCTTCAACCGCATCGAGAGCTACATCGACAACGTCGCCGACAGCAATTTCCAACTCGCCTTTTTCATTCAGGAACTGGGAGGCGGGGATAACGCCTTCGGACTTCAGTCCGGCGTTAACGGTGACCCAGTCGTTGTCGATATCCACCACGGTTCCCTGGACGATGGAACCCGGTTGCATGTCAATTTCTTTCAGGCTTTCTTCGAAAAGATCAGCAAAGCTCTCGCTCATTATGTGTCCTATGTGATCAACGCAAGTTTCTTCCGCGCCGCCAGCAGCACGGTCTGTTAGCAATATCCGGCAGTGGCAAGGGGCTGGCATTCACACCGCCACCGGATCCTTTACCCGCCATCTCCGCTGTAAAACTGCTCAAAAATACAACAGAAATAGCAAAAGGGTGCAGTCAGGCCTGACCCACAAGGGCCATGACCTTTGACAGCACCTCTTCGATACTTAAACCCGTAGAGTCAATGACTTGCGCATCTTCTGCAGGCTTAAGCGGGGCTGCGGAACGGTTCATGTCACGTTCATCGCGAGCCCGGATCTCGTCTAAAAGGTGGTCAATACTAACATCCGCACCGGCCTCCTTCAACTGAAGATAGCGCCGTTGGGCCCTTTCCTCGGCACTGGCGGTGAGGAAAACCTTCACCGGCGCCTCGGGAAAAACCACCGTGCCCATGTCGCGGCCATCGGCCACCAGCCCCGGTGCCTTCCGGAAGTCCCGCTGGCGCTGCAGGAGGGCGTCCCGCACCGCCTGGATCACGGCAACACGGGAGGCGTCGTCGCCGGTTTGCTCGGTGCGGATCTCCCGGGTCACGTCCTCGCCACCGAGGATCACCCGGACCGGCTCGCCCTCCGGCGTGGGCTCGAAGGTCACATCAAGACCGGCCGCCACATTGACCAGCGCTGCCTCGTCATCGAATGCCACGCCCTGACGCCGGGCCGCCAGCGCCGTCAGTCGATACAGGGCCCCACTGTCCAGCAGGTGCCACCCCAGCTGACGGGCCAGCATCTGGGTGACGGTGCCCTTGCCGGAGCCACCGGGACCATCCACGGTCACTACGGGTACGGTATTGTCGGACACGGACTGCATTACCTTCCCTCCTCGGCGTCGATGCGGATGCCGGTCTCACGGGCCAGGGCCTCGAACCCCGGAAAGGAGGTCGCCACGTTGGCACAGTCGTTCACCAGGATCTCGCCACTGGCCCGCAGGGACGCCACGGCGAAGGACATGGCAATGCGGTGGTCGCCATGACTGTCCACCTGACCGCCGACAATGGTCTGGCCACCGTCGATAATGATGCCGTCCGGGGTCACCGTGGTGGCCACTCCCACCGCCTTCAGGCCATCCGCCATCACCTGGATGCGATCGCTCTCCTTGACCCGCAACTCCTCAGCCCCACGGAGCACGGTACGGCCCTCGGCACAGGCAGCGGCGATAAAGAGTACCGGGAACTCGTCAATGGCCAGGGGCACCTGATCCTCCGGGATATCGATGCCCCGCAGGGTGGCGCTGCGCACCCGCAGGTCCGCGACCGGCTCGCCACCAATCTCACGCTCGTTGGAGACGGTGATATCGGCACCCATCAGCTTCAGGATATTGAGCACGCCGGTGCGGGTCGGGTTCATGCCCACATGGCGCAGGGTCAGGTCGGAATCCCCGGCGATACTCGCGGCCACCAGGAAGAAAGCAGCGGAGGAGATATCCGCCGGCACATCGATATGGCCGGCGCTCAGGTTTCCACCACCCACCACGCTGGACGTGGCGGCGTCCCGGTGGACGTGGTAGCCAAAGCCTTCCAGCATGCGTTCGGTATGGTCCCGGGTTGGCGCCGGCTCGTGTACGGACGTCATGCCATCGGCATAGAGCCCCGCCAGCAGCAGGCAGGATTTCACCTGGGCACTGGCCACCGGCATGTCATAGTGGATACCGGCGAGCTTCTGCCCGCCCCGGATCTTCAACGGCGGCCGCCCGCCCTCCGCGGTATCGATGACGGCTCCCATGGCCCGCAACGGCTCGGCCACCCGGTCCATGGGGCGGCGGGACAGGCTGGCATCGCCGGTCAGTTCGGAGTCGAACGGCTGGGCCGCCAGCAGGCCGGTGAACAGCCGCATGGCGGTACCGGAGTTGCCCAGGTACAGGGGCCCCCGGGGCGCCTCCAGGCCATTCATGCCCACCCCATGGATACGCACATGGCCATGATCGGGCCCCTCGATGGTGACCCCCATGTCCCGGAAGGCCTGCAAGGTGGCCAGACTGTCCTCCCCCTCCAGGAACCCGTCCACCTCGGTGATACCATCCGCCAGGGCCCCCAGCATGATGGAACGATGGGAAATGGACTTGTCGCCCGGTACCCGGATGTCCCCGTTAACACTACCACCCGGCTGCAGCCGGAACCTGACCGGTTTCTGACTCATATCTGTCACGTAGGCCTGTCCTGAAAGCATCTTGGAAAAATGGTTACGTGCCGCCCTGGCACGACTGAAAACCCGCAGCAGCGCGGCGCCATCCTGGTCTTCTATGGCCTGACGCAACTGCGCCAGGTCCTCGTTGAAGTGATCGATCACCCTGAGCACGGCGTCCCGGTTGGACAGGAAGATGTCGTGCCACATGACCGGATCGCTGGCTGCAATGCGGGTAAAATCCCGAAAGCCCCCCGCCGCGTAGCGGAAGATCTCCATGTTCTGGTCCTCACCGGCCAGGGTGTCCACCAGCGAGAACGCAATAAGATGGGGCAGATGGCTGGTGGCCGCCAGCACTTCATCGTGACGGGCCACGTCCATGGTCAGCACCGTGGCGCCACAGCCCTGCCACAAGCGCGTGAGCCGGTCGAGGGCGTCCGGCGCCGCGTCTGCCGGCGGCGTCAGGATGACCTTGTGGTCGCTGAACAGATCCTCCCGCGCCGCGCTGACCCCATTTTTTTCAGAACCAGCAATGGGATGGCCGGGAATTATCCTGGGGGACCAGCCCCCGAAGATCTCATGGACCGCCGCCACGAAGCTGCCCTTGGTACTGCCCACATCGGTCAGTACCGCCTCCGGCGAGAGGTGGGGCTGAATGGCCGCCAGCACATCCCGGGTGGCACGAACCGGCACGGCAACCACCACCAGGTCAGCCCCCGCAACCACCTCCGCCACGGAACCGTGACCGTCGATAACACCCAGCTCCACCCCCAGGGCGAGCTCGTCATCGCTACGGTCGGCGGCAACCACGGCGCCCACCAGGCCGGACTGCCTGGCGGCCCGGGCCAGCGAGCCACCAATCAGCCCGAGGCCGATAACGGCCATACGTTCAAATAGCGGCCCTTGCGCCCGAGGTTCCGTCACATCAGGCTCCCCGCCTGCCCAGCGTCCATTTCAGGGCATCCAGGAAACGTTTGTTCTCCTCCGGGAGACCAACGGTGACCCGGAGGTGGCGGGGCATGCCATAACCGGCCACCGGTCGCACGATGATGCCCTGCTGTAACAGCCCTTCAAACACATCCTGGGCATTGTCGCCCACGTCCACGGCAATAAAGTTACCGGCGGACGGGATCCAGTCCAGCCCCAGCTCCGAGAAGCCCGCCTCAAGCTGGGCCAGCCCCCTGCGGTTGACCTCCCGGGAACGCTCCAGGTACTCCAGATCGCCCAGGACCGCTGTTGCCGCCGCCTGGGCCACCGTGTCCACATTGAAAGGCTGACGCACCCGGTTGAGGATGTCGGCAATCGAGGGTGACGACACCGCATAGCCCACCCGCAGGGCCGCCAGCCCCCACGCCTTGGAGAAGGTGCGGGTAACAATCAGGTTGGGGTATTCCCGCAGCAGGCCGATGCCATCCGCATCGTCGTCATCTCCGGCCAGGTATTCACAGTAGGCTTCATCCAGTACCACCAGGACCCGGCGGGGCACCCGCTCCAGGAAAGCCCTGATGGCTTTTTCGCCCTCGACGGTACCGGTGGGGTTGTTGGGATTGGCCACAAAGATCAGCCGGGTCTGGTCGGTAGCCGCGTCGGCCATGGCCTCCAGGTCATGGCCCCAGTTCCTGGCCGGCACTTCCACTCCCCTGGCGCCAATGGCCATGGTCACCAGGGGATAGACGGCAAACGCATGCTGGGAGTAGATCACCTCGGTGCCGGGAGCGGCAAAGCAGCGGGCAATCACTTCCAGGACGTCGTTGGAGCCATTGCCCAGAGTAAGTTGGCTGGGTGCCACTTCCAGGTATCGTGACAACGCCTGCTTGAGACCGAAGGCGTTGCCATCCGGGTAGCGGCACATCTCCTCCAGGGCCTCCCGCGCCGCCTCCAGCGCCAGCGGACTGGGGCCCAGCGGGTTCTCGTTGCTGGCCAGCTTGACGATACTGTCAGGCTCCAGGCCGTATTCACGGGCCAGTTCCTCGATGGGTTTGCCTGGCTGATAGGGGGTCAGGCCCTGTACGCCTTCCACCGCCAGTGACTGATAGTCGATCGACATGTCCAAATCCTCCGGGTTTCCGTGCCAGGGTTCCCTGTTATAAGGCAACTGGCCAGCGATGCCGGGTGGGCCAGTGTCCCATGCGGTTCATTCGCTGACCTACTGCGTGATGCTAGAGCACACCGGCGGGGTAGGACCCCAGTCGCTTGAGTTCAACCGCGTCCTCTTCCAGGTCCTCCAGCAGCTTACTGATGGTGGCGTCGTCCATATGGCCTTCAAAATCAATGTAGAACACATAGGCCCAGGTGCCGCTGGGTGATGGCCGGGTCTCGATGCGGGTCAGGCTGATGCCGGCCCGATGGAACGGCTCCAGTAACTGGTACAGGGCGCCGGGGCGGTTCCGCATGGAGACCAGGATCGACGTCTTGTCCTGCCCGCTCGCGCCGACCGCCTCACGACCGACAATCAGGAACCGGGTGGTATTGTCCGGCCGGTCCTCGATCTTGCCGGCCAGGATGTCCAGTCCGTAGAGTTCGGCGGCCATGTCACCGGCGATCGCCGCCGTACCCGGTTCGCTGGCGGCCCGTCGGGCCGCCTC
>NZ_JAVVLT010000035.1:0-66784 GCF_036224885.1 Marinobacter sp. OP 3.4 | reverse complement strand
GTGAACTGTTAAAGAGCTGAATGCTTAAACGCGACAACTACGTTGACAGACTCCGTGCCCATGTAGACATATTTGGTCATGTAGGAAAAGTTTATAGAACGAAAAGTGCCCCCAATGGTGCTAATTTAATTGGTAAAAATCCGTTCTCTGAAAAAATATTCTCAACATACAAAGCCGAAGAAGAGTTTAGCTTGGGAGATAGAGACTACAAAGCTTGGGTTTTTGATAATCTGGATGTAAAAGAAACCGATGATAGGCCTTGGAGAGATATCCTTAACCAGATATTAAGTGAGACGGCTAGCGAAAACTTACTACAAAGTGTAAACGCTACTATGGCCTCGAGGTATAATTCTAATAAAGGAAAAAGCGAAACTGAAATATGCTCTAGGATAATACAGTCATATGATGGGGTAAAAAAGTTTGAAAAGATAGCTACGCACCCTTTGTTTTCTCAGTATGTGATAAAAAGAGTGAGAGAACTGAACATGCGAAATAAAATGTAACACATATGAGCCTTCTAGGAATCAATAGGCAATAGTTGTTTTTTTGGCCGCGCCAGCGGCCAACATAAACCCATGAGCGAGAACGCCTGCTTCGTCAGTCGCGCGGGGCTGTCAGGTAAATACCGTCACACCACATACAGCCTGACCACGCCAGGACACTGCGTATGCAGTTGACTGCCCTGGATACTGCCACTTCGGTGGAGAACATGGATATCCCTGGCTTTCGGCTTCATCCATTGAAGGGCAAAGACAAAGGGCGTTGGTCGGTTCGGGTTAACGGTAATTGGCGCATGACGTTCGAATTTGAGGACAGCGACGCCTACATTCTTGATTATGAGGATTATCACTGATGGCCATGCATAATCCGTCGCATCCTGGTGAATTCATGCGGGAAGTGTACCTGGAGCCTTTCGGTATCAGTGCCCGTCAGCTTGCGTCCAGTCTGGGGGTTTCACCCTCCACGTTGTCTCGGCTGCTCAAAGGGGATAGTGGTATTAGCCCGGAAATGTCCCTCCGGCTATCCAAGGTTCTCGGGCGTACACCTGAGAGCTGGTTGGCGATGCAGGATATGTACGATCTTTGGGTGGCCCGCAATACGGTCAACCTGGATGGCATTCACCCCCTGGACTTCGACGCAGCTTAACCAGTGGCTGTGTAACCGCCCCCTGCCTGCTGCACCACCCTGGCGAAGGGTGGCTCTGAAAGGAGAAAACCATGAACTTCGGAATCGTTATCTTCGACCAGGCTGAAGAACTCGATTTTGTCGGTCCATGGGAGATGGTCACCATGTGGAGCCGGTTTGCCGATGGGCCGGAGGAGTGCCTGCTGGTTGCCGAGAAGCCAGGGCCCGTGACCTGTGCAAAGGGCATGTCGGTCAATCCACACACCACCTTTGCGGAATGCCCCCCGCTTGACTACCTGCTGGTGCCCGGCGGTGAGGGCACGCGGCGGGAAGTGTCGAACCCGGAGATGCTGTCCTTTGTTTCAACTCAGGCCAAGAGTGCCAGGGCTGTTCTTTCGGTGTGCACCGGGTCGTTCGTGCTGCATGCGGCCTCGCTGCTTTCCGGCAAGCGCGCGACAACACACTGGGGCTCCCTGGACAGGCTGCGGGCGTTGGGGGATGTGGAGGTCCTGGAGCAGCGTTATGTGCAGGACGGAACGGTCTGGTCGTCTGCCGGGGTCTCCGCCGGCACCGATATGGTGCTGGCCTTTATCGCTGAGGTGGCGGGTGAGGAGGCGGCTGGCAAGGTTCAGTTTGGCGCCGAGTATTACCCGTCCACCAGAAAGTACGGGGGCTTCGAGGAACACGCGAAAGCGCCAGCGTATGTGCGTAGCTCCTGAGGCTTGTGGTTTCGGGACGCGCCAGAAAAGTCACGCCCCTGCTGCAGCCTCAGGACAGGCTACCCACAACTCATCCACTTTCGATGTTTATGTGAACGTTTTTTTATCTGTAGATCAGACACATAGCATTCATCGTAACGAAACGTAACCGTCACGGTATCGTCAACTAATTCTCTCATCCTGCCAAGGCTATAAACATCACAACCATGGCCGCGAGAGAGAATAAAGATGGACCAGAAACACTACAGTATTGAGCACATTACCGGTGACCACGAGCACGAGCCGGTGGTCAACCATTCCGGCAACCGTCCTTTCCAGTCCGTGCTGTCTGCACGTATGGAGCGCCGTACCGTGATGAAGGGTGGCGTGGGCGCCGCGCTGGCCAGCCTGATGGGATTGTCCGCACTGGGCCTGGCCGGCTGTTCCAGTGACGACGATGACGATGATAGCGGGCAGCCCGGTGACGGCGGTTCCGGTGGCTCGGTTTCCCTGGGATTCGAGGCGGTGATGCCGTCCACCGCCAACGAGGTTGTGGTGCCGGCCGGTTACACGGCCACCGTGTTCCTGCCCTGGGGCACCCCGATTACCGGCGGCTACCCCGAGTTCCAGCCGGATGGCACCAACACCGGCGCCCAGCAGGAAGAGCAGGTGGGCATGCACCATGACGGCATGACCTTCTACCCGATCGACGTCAAGAGCGGCGGCAACAGCTCCGAAGAAGGGCTGCTGGTGATCAACCACGAATACATCGACATTGACGCCCTGCACCAGAATGGTCCGACCGTCGATGCCGGCGTGCGCACGGTGACCGATGAAGTGCGCAAGGAAATCGCCGCCCACGGTGTCAGCGTGTGCCATATCAAGAAAACCGATGGCGTCTGGGACCTGGTGTTCGGCAGCGAATACAACCGCCGCATCACCGGCGCCACCGAGATGGACATCCGTGGCCCGCTCCGTGGCCACGACAAGCTGGTTACCGCCTTCAGCAACGACGCCACCGCCACCCGCGGCACCCTGAATAACTGTTCCATGGGCCCGACGCCCTGGAACACCTACCTGGCCGCCGAAGAGAACTGGCACGGCTACTTCAAGAACGACGACACCCCGCTGCCCCGGGAACACGCCCGCCATGGCATTGGCACCGGCACACGCTACGCCTGGGAAACCGCCACGGGCGGCACCAACGGCGAGTATGAGCGTTTCAACGCCACCAGCATTGAAGTCTCCGCGGACCTGGACTACCGCCACGAGCCGAATACCTACGGCTACATGGTGGAAATCGACCCGTTTGCGCCGGAGTCCCGCCCGCAGAAGCGCACCGCCCTGGGACGCTTCGGCCACGAGGGTGTCATCTTCGCGCCGGCCACCGAGGGCGAGCCGGTGGTGTGCTATTCCGGTGACGACAGCCGCTTTGAGTACATCTACAAGTTCGTGTCCGCCCAGCCGTACCGCGCCGACACCGCCAGTGGCGACCTGCTGGACGAGGGCACCCTGTACGTGGCCCGCTTCAACGAGGATGGCACCGGTGACTGGCTGGCGCTGTCCCTGGACGATGCGGATTTCGTCAGTGCGATGAACGCCGCTGTCGGCACCCAGGTGGGCGATATCCAGTTCGATACCCCCTTTGCCGACCAGGGTGAAGTGCTGCTGAACACCCGCCTGGCCGCCGATATCATGGGCGCGACCCCAATGGACCGCCCGGAGTGGGGCGCCGTGGATCCCAACACCGGCGAGGTGTATTTCACCCTGACCAACAACACCGAACGGACGGAAGACCAGGTCAACGCCGCCAACCCCAACGCCGACAACGCGACCGGCCACATCATCCGCTGGAGCGAGGATGGTGGGGATTACGCGGCCACCAGCTTCCAGTGGGATATCTTCGTGTTTGCCGGCGCTGTCGGCACCGAGACGGTGGTGGACGGTGAAGCCGTGGTGACCCTGGACGAGAGCAATATCTTCAACAGCCCGGACGGCCTCTGGTTCGATGGCAGCGGTCGCCTCTGGATCCAGACCGACGGCAGCGATGCGGCCCCCTACCAGAACAACATGATGCTGGCGGCCAACCCGGAGACCCGTGAGATCAAGCGGTTCTTCGTGGGCCCGGTCGGCTGCGAGGTCACCGGTGTGACCAGCACGCCGGATCAGACCAGCATGTTCGTGGGCATCCAGCATCCGGACAACTGGCCGGCCGGTTCCGCCGACGGCCATCCCCGTTCATCGGCGGTGCTGGTGACAAAGGATGACGGTGGCGTGATCGGCGCCTGATAGCTTTCCGTCGCAAGCCCTGAAAGCCGGCCTTCGTGGCCGGCTTTTTTCGTCTATGGGCTGGTGATCGGCTAGTGGGCGTTTTCCACAGTGGTTTGGGGGGCGTGCCAGTATTCCGAGGGGATCCGGCCCAGGCTGCTGGTCTCGGGCATGTCCAGCCAGATCAGCTTGCGCTCGTGTAAGCGGCTCTGTTCCAGTGCGGTCTGAATCTGCGGATGTGACCGGAAGTTTTCCATGAACGCGCCGTTTTGATAGGCAGTCTGAAGGCCCTCCAGCAGGATATCGTGCAGATCCTGCCGGTCGCGGGACACATACAGGAAGTAGTCGTAGTGCATGGCCAGCGCAATCCCCGGTAACACGGCGATGTTGTCCCGGCCCGGTTTGTTCAGTTCGGTAAAGATTTCCTGGATGCCCCGGTGAAAGAGATCAAAACGCTCGTAGTCGAGCATGCGCCAGAGGTTGTCGTAACTGCTGGTGTCCAGTTGCAGGCCGTTCCGGCGCATGATCCGGTTTTCCGGCCAGCCGGTGCCTGATCCTATGCGCCACTGGTACAGGTCTTCCAGGGTGGCTATGTCGCCAAGCTCTTCCAGGCGGGAGGACTTCACGGCGAACAGGCGAAAACCCAGCAACCCCCGGGTGAGGGGGATATCCACCTGCAGCAACTGGCGCTCGCGTTCAGGGCTGTAACCGCTGAAGAAAAGGTCGATGGGGGCGGATGTCTCGTTGAGGATGGCAAAAATACGATTCTGGGGAGTGCCTGCCATGGGCACAACTTCCAGGGTGTGTTGCCCGGGCGCGTTGTCCAGCGCCAGTCGGATGACCGACAGCTCGTAATCGAAGATCTCGGTGTCGCCATGCAGGAGGCCGACACGGAAAGTGGCGGCGTGGGCATGCTGGTGCAGATCAATAAAGGTCAGGCACAAGAGTGTAGTGAGTGCGAGGGCGCCCTTCCGCGTTGTTCTGATCACTGGGATTTCCTACCGCCGGGACAGATGGCCATTCTCCTGCCTGCCACAGGAGAATAGTGATGCCATTACTGTAGCAATTATAGCGCCATAATCGACAATAGCAGGGCCGATGTGAGCCCCGACGGTCCCATGCCTTGGCAGGGTATGGTGTTGGCCGCTGTCGCCCTCCGGACAGCAACGCCCGGAGGGCGACAATCAGGCATCCTTCAACGACTTCATATCAATCACGAACCGGTACTTCACATCGCCCCGCTTCATGCGCTCGTAGGCATCGTTGATGTTGTGGATATCCAGCATCTCGATATCGCACCCGATGTCGTGCTCCGCGCAGAAATCCAGCACCTCCTGGGTTTCCGGCATGCCGCCGATCAGCGACCCGGTAAGGATACGGCGCTTGCTGATCAGGTTCCGTGAATGCACCGTGGGCTCGATGGGTTCGATCATGCCCACCAGGATGTGGGTGCCGTCCACCTTCAGGGTTTCCAGGTAGGGGTTCAGGTCGTGGTGGACCGGGATGGTATCCAGCAGGAAGTCGAAGTTCAGGGCCACTGCCGCCATCTGTTCCGGGTCCGTGGAGACGACCACGTGGTCCGCTCCCTGCTTCTTCGCCTCCGCCACTTTGCTTTCGGAACGGGTGAAAATGGTGACCTCGGCCCCCAGGGCCCTGGCGAACTTGACGCCCATGTGCCCCAGGCCGCCCATGCCCAGCACCCCGACCTTGTGGCCCGGGCCCACGCCGAAGTGCTTCAGCGGTGAATAGGTGGTGATGCCGGCGCAGAGCAGGGGCGCGGCGGTGGCCGGGTCCAGTTGTTCGGGCACCCGGACCACAAAACGGTCGCTGACCACGATGCGCTCGGAGTAGCCGCCGTAGGTGCGCAGGCCATCGTGGCGGTCGGTGCCGTTGTAGGTGGGGGTCATGCCTTCCCGGCAGTATTGCTCCAGGCCCTGCTCGCAGGAGGAACACTGGCGGCAGGAATCCACCATGCAACCAACGCCGACCCGGTCGCCTACCTGGAACCCGCTGACATCACTGCCCACCGCGGTGACCCGACCGATGATTTCGTGCCCGGGTACGACCGGGTACAGGGTGCGGCCCCAGTCGTTCTGGGCAAAGTGGATATCGGTGTGGCAGACACCGCAGTAGTCGATCTCGATGGAGACATCGTCCGGTCGGGGCGCACGGGGCTGGAAACCGAAAGGCGCCAGTCCGGAGGTTTCCGATTGGGCCGCGTAGGCTTTTACATCTGACATGGTTGTCCTCTTTTGTGGTTTTTGATGGACGGGGGAGGAATGGACCAATCTGTCATGGGGCGGCGGTCGTGTAAAGGATGGCGATAGTAATAGCCGGCAGGTGGTGCCTGCCGGCTGATCCTCAATGGACGGCGGAGAACACCCGGAAGAAATCCGATCGGTCCTGGATATCGATGGGCAGCCGGAGTTTCCGGGAGATGTCACTGGAGGAGAAGATTCCCCGCACCGAGTGGGTCTGGCGGTCGACCACCAGGCAGTGTTGCTGGCGATAATTCTTCAGCAGGTTAACGACATCGCCAATGGTTGCCCGGGTTACCTCGTCAATGCCCATGGCCATCAGCTCGCCCTTGGGCGTCATCAGGTCCGTGACGGCGATGTCGCCACGGGAATAGCCCTCGGCCACCTTCTGCACGATCCTGCGCTCGGCAAGGTCGTCGGAACTGATAACGCCAACAAACCGATCGGCCTCATCCACCACGAACTTCAGGCGAACGTGGGTGCGGATCATCATTTCCCGGGCCTGGACCGCGGTGACCGAGGCGTCGATCACCAGCGGCTGGACCAGGCTGAAGTCGGTGAAGAACTCCAGCGCGGGTGTTTCCAGGGATACGCCGGAGGTGCCATGGGGCGATGCCAGCTCGTCGACGCTGGAAATGGGGTAAAGGGTCAGTTTCTTCATGGAGACCACTCCTGATTTCTCGACCAGGCCCCTATGGGCCTGACATAACGGATTGGGTCAGGTGCGGGCAGGACCCGACCTGTTGTGCGTTAAATCCGGTGGTCGAGAAGGGGAGGGGCGCGGATGCGGTGGTGGTCCTGGAAGTCCGTACCGGTTTCGGAAACCAGTACCAACTGGTGGGGTGTACCGGAGGAAAGCGCCAGGACGTGGAAACCTGGGGGCAGCGTTGCGTCGCCAGCATCAGTGGTGGGCTCTTTATCCCTGTCCACATCCAGTTGATGTGCGGTGT
Organism: Marinobacter sp. OP 3.4; assembly: GCF_036224885.1. NCBI lineage: Bacteria > Pseudomonadati > Pseudomonadota > Gammaproteobacteria > Pseudomonadales > Marinobacteraceae > Marinobacter > Marinobacter sp. OP 3.4. The sequence continues at coordinate 59,485 of NZ_JAVVLT010000035.1, read as the reverse complement.
CCGTCCAGCCGGTGCCGGAGACAATACCATCCTGCCCGGTAGCAGGGCCGGCGGCCAGCAACACAACAAGCAGTAACAGTAGGCGCACTATGGTTTCCATGCCCGGTTCCAGGGATCGAAGGGGACATCAGCGACCACGACTGGGCCACAATGTCCGGCCATGACACTGATATTAGTCAAAGCTTACCGTTAGTATGTCACTCTGTTTGCGGGCACGGAAGCGGGGCGGTATCCGTTATATCCGAGACTGGTGCCATCTCTTTGCGTCTGTGCGGACTAGAGTAGAGAGGTGAAGGGGGATGTCGGCAGCCAGTGATCCCGGCACGGAAAGGCGGGCTATTGACCACCCGTTCCGGATGAAGACCTGAAAGGAATGTATTAAGGATTGAGGGGGATTTCATGAGAATCACTGGATGGGGTGCTGTTATCTTGATGCTCCTGTTGTGGGCAGGCACGATCTCCGCGGACAGTGGTGATGTATTCCACAATCCTACGGTGGGTCTCACCGTGACCAAACCTTCAGGTTGGCACTATGTTACGGCGGCGCGTAACCGGGAAAACATTGACCAGATCCACCTGACGGATAAAGAGTTCCATGCGGCCATGAAAGAATACGCCCAGGCTCCTTTGGTGGCCATGGCCAAGCATCCTGAGCCCTTTGATGACCTGAATCCCAGCTTCAAGGTCAACCTCAAACCTTTCGGACAACTGAAAGGTACCCCTCCGGGGCGAATCATCCGTCTGGTTGTCCCGCAGTTCGAAAACGTATTCAAGGATTTCGAGATGGTTCAGCCCCCGACCGAAGTCACGGTCTCTGGGATTGAGTCCGCCTATGCGAGGATGGACTACACCATGGAACTGCCCGATGGCCGGAGTTTTCCGACAACGTCCGGGCTCTGGATCGTTCCCCATGGAGACTACTTCTTCATGATTGGTGCGGGTACCAGACAGGACGAGGCTACCGGTAGTCGGGCTGAGATACAGGAAATCCTGAAAACACTGGACATCGAACGTATATCAACTGACTGATCCGGTTACCTATTCAGCAATATTGTCCAAGCAAGCCAACCGGGATGGCGTTAGAGTATCGGTACATCGGGGCTGTATGGTCCGGAAACGGACCGGGAGGGCATTGTGGAACAGGACAGCCAGTTTCAGTTCATCAAGAGCGAGCACTTGCCGGAGGTGACCGCCCTGCAGGCGGCCATGGACGGGTTTACCTATGACAAGCATGCCCATGAGGAATACGCCTTTGGCGTGACCCTCAGTGGCCGGCAGGATTTCTTCAGCAGTGGTGCCTTCCACCGCAGCACCCCCGGCAATGTGATCCAGCTCAATCCCGATGAGGTTCATGACGGCCACTCCGGTGTCGAGGAACCGCTGAGCTACGTCATGCTGTACATCCATCCGCGCCAGATTGAGCCACTGCTGGCGGAGGCGGCGGGCGTCACTTCCATGGGAGACCTGCGCATGCGCGAGACGCTGATGCAGGACCCGGTCCTTCGCAACCACATCCTGGAACTGGTGCGGTTGATTGCCAGCGGAGTTGGCAGCCGCATCGAACAGGAACACCTGCTCTACCAGATGGCTTCCCGCGTGGTACAACGGGTGGGGCGCTACCAGCCGGATGAACGGGTCCGACGTGCTGACCGGCTGCTGGTGCAGGCCAAGGCCTTCATCCACGAGCATGTGGATGCGGACCTGTCCCTGGATGACCTGAGCGAGGCGGCGAACCTGTCCAAGTATCACTTCGTGCGCCTGTTCCGGCGGCAATATGGCATTACCCCGCACCAGTACCTGATCAACTGCCGCATCAACGCGGCGCGCTCGGCGCTGGAGACCGGTGCGTCACTGGCCGATGTTGTCTACCGCTATGGCTTTTCGGACCTGAGCCACTTCAACCGGCGCTTCAAGCGCATCTATGGCATGACCCCGAAACAGTACCAGGCAAGCGTCATCGCCTAGTGTGCCGTGCGGTTAATTCGCTGACCTACTGAGCCCCTGAGAGCTTTGAGAGCAAGGCGCGGTGGCGAAGGTTTGGTGGTTCCAAATCGAGCCATCGCAACGCGGCACTCAAAGCTCTCAGGGGCTCCCGAAGGGCGCGCCGCTGACGACTCTGGGCCGGCGTTGCCAGTCCTTGACGGGGAACCACCCCGCCTGCGCACTGGCGCCTTGTCCAGAGTCGTCAGTGACACGCAGTAGGCCAGCGAATTAACCGCACGGCACACTAGTGACGGGTTCATCCCGCATTCATCCCAAGGGTAAACACCATGATTGAGATCGTCGCCTATGCCGTGGGCGTGATGTACACGCCCGGGCCCGTGAACCTGCTTGGCCTGAATGCCGGCATCAATGGCCAGTGCCGTGGATCCGTCGGATTCTTCGTGGGGGTGGGGACTGCCATGCTGATCCTGTTCCTGCTGTTCGGCTGGGTCGGGACGTCGCTGGTGTCCGGTGCCGGCCTGATGGTGGTCAGCGTATTGGGCTGCGGCTATATCCTCTACCTGGCCGTCAGGATCCTGCGGGCCACCGTGGATACTGACGCAGTGGGTCCGGGCACCCGGGCGCTGCGTTTCCGCGAAGGCCTGGCCATGCAACTGCTCAACCCCAAGGGTGTTGTGGCGACCCTGCCCATTGCCACCATCCAGTTTCCCGGTGCCGGTATCCAGGGTGCCAGCCTGGTGTTCTGGTCGGTGGTGCTGTCGGTGCTGGCCATTGGTGCGCCCGGCAGTTACGCCCTGGCCGGGGCGCTGTTGGGCCGCCGTATCCGTAACCCGGTCTTCTTCCGCTGGTTCAACCGGGGCATGGCGGCGCTGCTGATTTACGTGGCCCTGGCGATTGGGTATGAATATATAGCCCTGCCAGTGATCCATGGGTAGGGTGCCCATCCGAAATCGCTGAATCCATCTGCACCAGAGTCTTCAGGAACCATGTCTGCAACCATCCAGACCCAACGCCTGCACCTTCGTCAGTGGAATCCGGAAGACCGTGAGCCCTTTGCCGCATTGAACGCCGATCCGGAGGTGATGCGCTATTTCCCCGCGCGCCTGACACGTGCCGAAAGCGACGCCATGGCGGATCGGTGCGAGGCATTGATACGAGACCAGGGGTGGGGCTTCTGGGCTCTGGAGAGCCGATTGGACGGGCGGTTCCTGGGATTCGTGGGGTTGAATAAGCCCCAGGCGAACCTGCCCTTCAGTCCGTGTGTGGAGATTGGCTGGCGGCTGGCACGTTACGCCTGGGGGCAGGGCTACGCCACGGAGGCGGCCCGGGCGGCCTTGGCATTCGGGTTTGATGAACTGAACCTGTCGGAAATCGTGTCGTTCACGGCTGTTCTCAATACCCGCTCGGAAGCGGTGATGAAACGCCTGGGAATGGTGCGTGATCGAACCACATTTGAGCACCCGGCCGTACCGGTGGGGTCGCCCCTGCGGGAGCACTGCCTGTATCGGACTGTTCCCACTGGGAAAATGTCGTCCTGAGGGTTATCCGCCTACGTGGGCCGGCCTGGCACCGTTGATGCATCCATGGATGAGGGCATCAGGAGGGGGCAGGTATGGCCAGGCGGAACATTGTTTACAGGGCGTATCACCGGGTATACCGGTATCTCCGGGTCCGGTTGCTGGTGGGCCGGCTGAGGCTGGGGCAGTTCCGGGCGTTTCAGGGGAATAAGGCCGCCAACCTGGTGGTCAGCCTGACGTCGTTCCCCGCCAGGATCGATGATGTGTGGATTACCATCGAGTCCATCTTCCAGCAGGACTACCAACCTTCCCGGGTGGTACTGGTGCTGGCGGAGCCGGAGTTCCCCGGCAGGAAGCTGCCCAGGTCCCTCAAGCGCCAGGTGGCGCGGGGGCTCGAAATACTCTGGGTGCCTCACAATACGAGGAGCTACAAGAAACTGCTGCCGGTCCGGGACCGATATCCGGACAGCGCCATTGTTACCCTGGATGACGACATTATCTACGAGCCCTGGCGGTTGGGACGGCTGGTGGCCCAGTCCAGGGAACATCCCGGCAGTATCATCGGTTTCCGGGGGCGGGAAGTCTGTCTGCGGGACGTTGGCGACTTCCGGCCCTATAGGGACTGGCCCCTGGCCACGTTGAACACGCCTCCCTGCCGGACGTTGCTCACCGGTGTTGGCGGTATCCTGTACCCGCCGGGGGTGATGGACGGTTATATGCTGTTTGATATGGCATCGGCCCAGGAGCTGGCGCCCACGGCGGATGATATCTGGTTCTGGGCGGTGGCCCTGCGCTCTGACGTGCCGGTGCGCTGCCTGGGCTACCAGGAGCATATCGCCATCCGGATGAACGACCTCGAGAACTCACTGCAGAAGATCAATTGTGATGAGGGGCGCAATGACCGGCAGCTGGCGGCGGTGGCCAATGCCTATCATCTCTGGGACAGACTGACGGCGGGCAATGCGGTCCGCGATGGTGGCGCCGGACAGGTGCAGTGATCCGTCTTGTGCAGAGGCCCGGACGGGATGGACTTTCCCCAGGGCGTCAGGCGGTATGCCCCGGCAGGATCCGGCGGTCGTTATCCCGTTTGCTGAAATACCGCTCTACCTTCTGGTAGGCCCGGTCATTGCCGCACACGGGGATGCCCAGGTAACCCGCCATCCATTCCCAAAGCCTCAGGCCGATCTTCTGCAGCAGGGCGACCTGCCTGGGGTGGTTGTGGTTGACCAGCCCGTCGTTGTGCTCAATGAAATTCAGCTCCCGCAACACCTCGGGGATGATCCTGACGCGGGTGTCATTGCGCAGTAACAGCTTGGAATACCAGAGGTCATCGGCGGTTGGCGCCACCTCCAGGAAACCGTCGTCCAGGATATCCTGCTCCCGGAACATGGACCGTGACAGCACGGCGCCACCACCGAAGGTGATGATGTAGCCCTCCGAGACCACGGCGGGGTCCCTGAGGATGTCCCAGTTCATGTAGGACATGGTCCTGCCAAAGGCGTTATAGCGCTTCTTCCTGACCCGCCCCGCGATGGCCACGCCGCTGCCGGGTTCATAGGCCTGGAGCAGGGTGCTGAGCCAATGCTTGCCGTAGGCGATGTCGTCGTCCGCGGTGATCAGCAGGTCGTCCGGTCCGGCATCCCGCAGGGCGGGGATCAGTTTGCGATAGGGGCCGGTGTTGGTCACCCAGCGCGGCTTGATCCGTTGCTGCCAGTCGGCTGGCAGGTCACTGAAATACCGGGCGAGTTCGTCCTGATCGGGAATGCCACCGTCGCGCAGGTAAGGTTCCGCGGATACCCACAGCCTGATCTCGTCCGGTTGCCGGGATTGCAGGCACAGCGACATCAGGGTGATCTTGCACAGTGGGAGTCGTTGGCAGGTTGTCGTCAGGTTGACCGTTATCATTGGGATAGTCCTTTCAAATGAGCCGGGCTGAACATTAGACGGGCTCCCCCAGGAATCTTCTCGAGAGCGCCCTGACCACCCGGCCCAATGACATGGGAGCGCTTGGCGGCGTGGTGGTCAGGCCGCCCAGGCCGGCCGGATAACAGCGCATGATCAGCTCCACTGCCTCCGCTATTTCCGGTCCGAACGACGACATGGCGCGGGTATCGTCCAGCCGGTAGGGGGGCCAGGACAGTTGCTGGCGGTACATGTTGGTAATCTCCGCCAGCACCTCGTCGCCGCTGTCCCGGAACAGGCTGACGGCAATGGCGTAGGCCCTCAGGGTCTGCAGGCAGGCCTTTTCCACGCTGCCGGATGTGCTGACGCTGGTGTCCCGGAACACATACTCGTAGAGCATGTCCTTCATCAGGTGCACCGTATCGGCATCCTTGAAGCAGGCGATGTTGAGGATCAGGTCCTCGTTGATGTTCTGGCGCCAGGGAAAGTGCAGTTCGGCGTAGGGCATGATGAGTTCGCGCCGGAATAGCTTGTTCCAGAGCATGCCGGTGCCGAACCGGAACTGGCAGAAACGGGGGAAGATATCGCGGGTTATGGTGGCATTGTCGCGGAACCGCAGCTTGGGACTGATGACCTTGCGGTCGCCGGTCACCCGGTAGGCGCCGCAGACCACGATATCGGCCCGGTGTTGCTCGCCGGCGGCGTGCAGGCGTTCGAACATCGCCGGGCAGGCAATGTCGTCGGCATCCAGGAAGCCGATCCATGGGGCGGTGGCGGCCCGCAGGCCGTTCAGGCGGGTCTCGTGGACGCCCTGGTTCTGTGGGTTGTGGACGGCCCGGATCTGCGGGTGCCTTGCAGCCAGCCGGTCAATCAGGTCCCCGGAACCATCGGAGGAACCGTCGTTGATGAGGATGATCTCAAGAGCCTTGAGGCTCTGGTCCAGCAGGCTGTCCACGGACCGTTCCAGGGTATCCACCCCATTGAACACCGGCACGATGACGGAGACGAGTGGATCGGTCACGGTGTCACCTCCCGCAGGTTGTCATCCAGGAACTGCCGGGCCAGGGCCTGCTGCTGGCGGCGGACGGTATTGACCCGGGGCCAGTCGATCTCCGCCTGAAGTTGCTCGGTGGTGATCTCGTCCGCGTGTTCCACCAGCCGGTCCAGCAGGCCGAACCGGGTCAGCAGCGACTGGAAGCGGGACAGCCCCCGGGTGTGGTTGCCCACGGCAATAAAGGGCTTGTTGAACAGGATGGAGAACACGGTGCCGTGGAAGGAGTCCGTCACCACGAACTCCGCGTCCCGAAAGCCCTGCAGCCAGGCGCCGACACCGGGGTAGAGGCACTGGTCGAAGGTGTCCCTGCGGACTTCCCAGAGGGCTTTCCGGGGTTTGATGGTAAAACTCTCCCGGCCGAGCAGGGCCACCACCCGGTGGACTATCTGCTGTTTCGAGGGCTGGGTGTCCAGCACGTAGGTCAGTACCTTGCCCTGGTTGTCGGGCCCGGCGGGGCTGTCGATCACGGTCTCGTAGTCCTCCCGTTCCAGCAGGAAGGTAGGGTCGGGGACGCACTCGGCGGTCCGCCCCAGGTACTGCTCGCACAGTCGGACGCCGGATTGCTCCCGCACCGACACCGCATGGAAGCGCCTCAGCAGGTCTCGGCAGCGGTCGGTATCCCGGGGTGAGAATTCCCATTCGTCCACGCCGAAGGAGGCAGCGAAACTCAGCCGCCGGGCCGGGCTGCCGATATCGTCCAGGAAGTCCAGGAAGTAGTTGGTCAGCCCTGGCGAGTAACGGGGCCGCCACACCTGGTCACTGCCCACGATGTAGGCATCGAACGGATTCTGCCGGTAATAGTCCCGCAGTGTCCGTTCCGAGGTGATGCTCCTGGACAGGCTGATATGCCGGTCCCGGAAAGTGGCCAGCTCGCGGTATACCTGTTCCTGTCTGCGCCGGGTGGGAACGGTGCCGATCCGGCCCAGCAGGTACTTGGCGGTGTTGATGGTGTAGTCCAGTAGCGCCTGCAGGGGCCGGTCCGGCGGTCGCCGGTCCAGGGTCTGGACCTCATGGCCCTGGTCGCGGAGATACTGCTGCAGGGCGAAGGCCTGGAGCAACCCACCGTAGTTGTGGCCGAGTGGTTGTGTGAGGATCGCGATCTTCATGGTGTCAGGCGGCACCTTCGAAGTGCCGGCAGATCATCCGGTAGACCACCCGCAGGTCGTTGGGATCGTCGGCCTGCAGATGCTGTTCCAGTTCCTGGCTGAACACGAACAGCGGGTCGTGGCCCTTGGCACCGGTGTGGGGGTAGCGGATTCCCGCCAGGTTCTCGTCCAGCGGCTTGAGGTTGCCGTTGTCGCGGATAAATTCCCAGTTGCGACCGGAGAAATAGAGGCTGTCGGGCTTGTGGAGGCGGATGTCGGGCATCAGCCGCTGGAACTGCGCGCCGGGATACTGCCGGCGGTACGGCCTGGCCTGCAGTTGGTATTCCTTCGCTTCCTCGCTGGTGTTCAGGTTCTCGCAGATCTCATCCACCAGGCGTTCGTGTTCCTGCTCGCTGGACACCGGCCCACCGAACCGCGACCGGTCGTTGATGAAGATGCCAGCGAAGTTGCCGGTGTCGTAGAAGGTGCCGAAGGCCCGGGTTCGGCCGGGGCTGAACTTGGTCAGGGGCCGGCGGATCAGGGGCGGGGACTTCCTGCCGAAGTATTTCACGGCGATCCGGTCAGACTTGTTGCGCAGGCGGATCAGGCCGCCCCGGGCCTTGCGCTCGGCATTCGACATGCGGCTCAGGTAACCGGCCCGCTCCAGCCAGACATCCACGTTGCCCTCATGTTTGAGCAGGGCGGTGCTGTGGTCCCCCACAAAGATGTAGTGTTCCGGTTCCAGGGTTTCGAACAGCTCCCGGATGCTGTTGTCCAGGTTGGTGTAGTGCTCGATCACCTTCTGCTGGGTGGGGGTTTCCGGCTGGAAGTCGCCACCGTTCTCCTTGGCTTTGCGGATGGCTTCCGCGGCCCGTTCAATCTCGAACCGGGCCAGGTACTGCACCTCGGTGGTGATCCGGAAACAGTGGAAGCCGAACTCGGGTTTCTCCCTGCGCGCCAGTTCGATGAAGGTGTCCTTCTGGGCATTCTCCGCCTGGCGGATCTTCTCCAGGAACCCGGAGACCGTGCTCTCACCGCCGGGCAACCGCACATCAAACACGTAGTTGTGCTGCTCCAGCACTGGCTTATAGGTCTGGGGGTGCATCATGGTGGGCGGGATGGCGCCGTCGGCCTTGACGCCACCACCACCGCCGGCCACCAGGAACCCCTTGACCTGGTCCGCCGGTCCGGTGGTGGGAATGTTCATCAGGCCCACCGAGGTGCCCGCCTGGTTCAGCCTTTTCCAGATGGGGTCATTGCGGCTGTAGGACAGCATGTCTGACTTGGAATAGGAGGCGTTGAAGTCCAGGCCCCCTTCCGCCACCGGCATCAGGTAGAACGCCTTGTTGTCCGACGCATGCTCACCGGTGAGGATTTCCGCCCAGCCCCGGCTGATCAGGTCCTCGTCCAGGTTGCGGCTGGCGGACCGGGCAAACAGCGCCTGGGTAAAGGGCATGGGCATGGCATCGATAATGTTCCGGGAACCACCGTCGATTCCGATGACAAGCAGTTTCATGATCACCTCCCTGTACAGGACACGATGTTGGATCAGTGACTGTTACGCTTTCGCATCCAGGCGGTCTGGACATAGCCGAGCAGCTCGACAATATCCACCCGCGTCCGTCGGACGGACAGCGAAAGCACCAGATAGAGACCGGCACCGATGGCACCGAACAGTAATAGCGCCAGAACCGGATTCTGTGGCTCGAACACTGTGCGCAGGGCATACAGCAGCGCAGCGGTGGCCAGGCCGATCAGCAGGCTGGGCACAAGTGCCCGCAGGTGGTCGGCCATGGTGATGGGCAGGAACCGGGTGGAGTAGACCAGGAACAGCGGCATCCGGATGAAGAACCCGGAGATGGCGTGAGCCACCACAATGCCCATGACACCCCAGATGGAGCCGATGGCGATGGCCACCAGCAGGATGAAAAAGGTGATGACCTTCCACTTCAGGAGGGCCTTCGACTCGCCGATGGCCACCAGGCTGATGGCGGTAAACGTGGTGATCGGGGTGACCACGGAGAAGGTAGCCAGGAGCTGGAACATCAGCACGGCCTCATCCCAGCCATCACCCAACAGCACCGCCACCATCCAGTCCGCCGTGACCACCATCACCAGGGTCACGAACACGGTGGTCAGTGCGATCTTGCCAGCCAGGGACACAATCGCGGAGCGTAGGCGGGGCTTGTCTTCCGCCACCCGGGCCAGGGCCGACTGGAACACGTTGAACACCGGCGGCAGCAGTTGCTTGGAGGGGATGGACGTCAGTTTGAAGGAGCGGTCGTACAGCCCCAGGGGCTGGGCACCGCCCACCAGGCCAATGCCGAAGGGCGTGATGTTGGTGGCGAAGTAACCCACGAAGTTGGCGCCAGTGAGGTTGACGCCGAACCCCAGCAGTGACCGCACGCCGCTGCCCCGGGACAACCACCCCGGCACCCAGCGGGCCGCCTGCCACCGCATGATGCTCATCACCGCAATGGTGGCGATCTGCTGGCCCACCAGGGACCAGTAGCCAAAGCCGTACCAGGCCATGGCGATGGCCACGCCAACGCCGAACAGGTTGGCAACCACCTCGATCACCGCCAGGGACCGGAAATTCATCTGCCGTTTGAGGATGGCCTCATGCTGTACCGAGAGCCCGCCGATCAGGAAGAAAAGGCTCAGGGCACACATGATCCCGATCAGGCTGTCCTCGCCATACACCCACGCCACCAGGGGGGACGCGGCTATGTAGATGAGGCACAGCAGGCCCCCCAGGGCAACGTTGGTCCAGAACAGGTTGGACACCTGCGCATGGGTTATGTGGGGACGCTGGATGGTGGCCATGGAGAGACCGCCTTCCATGAACACAATGGCCAGACCGGTAAACACCGTGACCATGGCCACCAGACCGAAATCCGACGGCTGTAGCAGACGGGCCAGCACGGTAATGGAGACGAGCTGGAACAGCAGCTTGAGGCCCTGGGCCGTCACCGTGAAGCCGACACTCCGCACGGAGTGGCCCTTGAGGTCCCCTTCCAGGTGCTGGTTCGAAAAGACACGATCGGCGTTGGTAGACAAGGTAAGTCCGTTTTAACCGTCTATGAGAGTGAATGCCACAGGCCGAATCCGGACCTGTACTTTCCGCGACGTTACATCGCCATTGCTACACGGCCATGAAGCGAATCCAGTTGAGTATCCGGTTAGAGTATCGCCTTACCCGTCCCCGGGCCCACTTAACAGATGGCAATGAAACGGTGCCGGACCACCCGTCGTCGATGAGATTGGTTGGTATGGCTACACCAGATGCAATGCATTATGGGTGCCAACCCGGACCTGAAGCACACGTGGAGAAGGGGAGGGGATATCCGGCGATTCCTTGCCCATACGTCATTCCCTGGCGAGCGATAGAGTGCCGAATCACCCCTGGAGGGTCAACGTGCCGGGATTGGAGACGGGTAGCCTGGGAGTCTGGGCCGTGGCCCATCAGTGCCTGCGCAGGCTCCACATGAAATAGGCGCCACCCAGCAGCGCCGAGATCAGGCCGGCGGGAATTTCCTGGGGAAACAGGATCTGCCGCCCCAGCCAGTCCGCCGCCACCATCAGGGTGGCCCCGATCAGCGCCGCACCCAACAGGTGGGGCAGGGCCCGGGACAGGCCCAGCATGCGGGCCAGGTGCGGTGCCAGCAGACCGGCGAAACTCAGGGGCCCGACAATCAGCGTGGCGAAGGCGGTAAGCACCGATACCAGCGCCAGCAACAGCAGCCGCACCCGGCTGACACCAACGCCCAGGGCCCTGGCCGAATCCTGGCCCAGGGGCAGCAGGTCCAGCCAGCGGGCCACCAGGGGTGTCAGGGCGACCATGATAGCGGCGCACAGGAGGGCGATTGTGCCGGTGAAGGTGTCCACGTAGTAGGTGGACCCGGACATCCAGGCGATCATCTGCTGCACCCGTGGGTCGCCGTTGGCCAGGATCATGCTCCGTATCGGGTCGAACAGCGCGGTGATGGCGATGCCGGTCAGCAACAGCCGTTCTGGCTGGAAACCACTGCGGCGGTTCAGCAGCACCAGCAGCATCAGGGTGGCAAAGGCACTGAGGGAACCGGCCAGGAGCAGTCCCGGCAGCGAGACACTGGTCATCAACGCGATGGTGACGATCAGGCCGATGGCGGTGCCGGAGCTGATGCCAAGCACCTCCGGGCTGGCCATGGGGTTGCCGGTGATGCGCTGGATGGCGGTGCCGGCCAGGGCCAGCAGGGCACCAGCGCCCATGGCCGCCAGTATCCGGGGCAGGCGCCACTGGCTGATGGTGGACCATTGGTCCAGGCCTTCCAGCGACCAGCCTTCCGGCACCCGGCTGACGAACAGGGCCACCGCCAGGGAGACCAGTAGCAGCACCAGAAGCCGGACCAGCAGACGGGGCGCATGAACCTTCCGGGTGTGGAGGCCAACGGCGGACGGCGTGGCGGGGCCGCCTTTCAGGGCCAGGCGGGGAATCAGCCATAGCAGCAGCGGTGCCCCCAGCAGGCCGGTCATGGCGCCGGTGGGGATCACGGCGGGCAACTTTCCGGCCACCTGCAGCAGGGCCAGGTCCGTGGTCAGCAACAGCAGGGCTCCCAGCACGGGAGCCCACAGCAGGCGCTGTATCAGGGAGCGTGCCCCCATCAGCCTGACGATGGCCGGGGCGGCCAGGCCTACAAAGCCGACAATACCCACCAGGCTGACGGCCGAGGCGGTGATGAAGACGGCAACGCCCAGGCCCAGCAGTCGCAACTGCCGCACCGAGGCGCCCAGGCTGCGGGCATTGGCTTCATCCAGTTCCAGCAGGCGCAGGGGGCGCGCCAGCAGGCCCGCCACCACCGCGGCCACGAGCAGCCTGGGCAGCAGGTGCAACACGTCATCCCAGTTGTTCTGGGCCAGGGAGCCGGCCGCCCACACCAGCAGGCCCCGGAATTCCTCCTGGTTGAACAGGATCAGTACGGTGCTCAGGGCCCCCAGGTAGAGGTTGACCACCAGGCCCGCCAGCACCACGGCCACCGGGGCCAGCCGTCGGCGCCAGGACAGGGCGACCACCAGCAGCAGCGAGGCCACGCCACCGGCCAGGGCCGGCCATTCGCCGCCGAAGGCGAGCAGGCCGGGGGCATAGAGGGTGGCGGCCAGCAGGCCGAGCTGTGCGCCGCTGGCCACGCCCAGGGTGGTGGGGCCGGCGATGGGGTTGCGCAGCACCTGTTGCATGAGTACGCCCGCCAGCCCCAGGCCGGCGCCGACCATCAGCGCCATGGCCATGCGGGGCAGCATGCTGTACCAGACCACCGCCGCCGTCATGTCATCGCTGTTCCGCGAGGTCAGCAGCGAGATCCAGTCAACAACCGAGCCCGCCGCCTGGGACAGGGTCTCCTGCATCAGGTTGAATCCGAGCCAGCCACAGGCCAGGGCCAGCAACAGGCAGAGGGGAGCTGGGGAGAGGGAAGCCGGGGAGAGGCGGAGGGCGAGTCGGTTCATGAATCAGCCGCCTCGGACCGGGATGTGGCCAGGGATTCACCCAGTTCCTCCGCGAAACGGGCGGCGGAGGGCAGGCCGCCGAAGCTCCAGACCGCCGGCAGGTGCAGGACCTGGTCCGCCTTCACCGATGGCAGGGACTGCCAGAGACGGTTGCTGGCCAGGTGGTCGCCAACGCCCATGGGCATGGGGGCCACCACCACCAGGTAACCAGTGGTGGTCAGTTCCTCCAGGCCTGCGGTGGCGTAGCCCCAGAGATTGGTGCCGCCCTGCCAGGCGTTGTCCAGCTCCAGCCGTTCGAGAACCATGTCGTAGAGGCTGCCTTTGCCGTAGACCCGCACGTGACGGTCGTCGATGAACTGCACCACCAGCAACTCCGGGACCGCGTCCGGCAGCCGTTTCCGGACCTGGGCAATACGCTCGCGATGCGCCTCCACAACCCGGTCCGCCCGTGCCTGCACCCCGGCGATGTCGGCGATTTCCCGGGTAGCGGTGACCAGGTTCTGCCACAGGTCCCCTTCCGGTTCGTAGATGGACAGGGTGGTGACCGGCAGGATTCGGGACAGGGTGGGCTCCAGGGCCGCGAACAGGGGCGACAGCAGGAACCGGTCGAGGTCCAGGGACGCCACCAGCTCCCGGTTGGGCTGGGCCCGCAGGCCAATGTCCACCACGGACTCCGGTAGGGCGGGCTGCTCCACCCAGGCCTGGTATTCCGCCACCTGTCCGACGGCCACCGGCTCCACCCCCAGTGACATCAGGGTTTCGGCAATGGTCCAGTCGACGGTGGCAAGCCGTGGGGTGGAGGAATCCGCGTGGGCGTCGGACAGGGCATTGGCAAGGAACAGGCAGCAGATCGCCAGGGTGGCGGCCAGCGGTGCCTTGCTGACATGCCGTAGACCGTCACGGGCCAATGAATGTCGGGGCATTGATGGCAACATCGGGTGAAGTGGACCTCGGGAACTGCGCTGCACCGGTGAACCAGGCTGGCGTCCCGGTATCCGGGAAGGCCCGATGGGATGCAGCTCCGTTTGCATGCAGGGTGGCTGTGCGCGAAAATTACTGATTCGCATTATACATTCGCCCGCCCCGCCGGGCCACTCACCCTTCATCCTGCACCCTGGAGACCAGATGGAACTACTGGCCATCGTCTATCGCCAATACCGGACCTCGTTCCTGATCATCATGTTACTGAGCCTGGCCAGCGCCGTGGTCGGTATTGGTGTGATCGCCTACATCAACGACAAGCTGATCGAGTCGGTGGCCGCGCCCTGGCAGGTGCTGCCGGAATTCCTCGGGCTGGTGCTGCTCCTGCTGGTGGTCACCCTGGGGGCGCAACTGGCGTTGACCACCCTGGGCCACCATTTCGTCTATGACCTGCGGGCGCGCCTGATCAAGCGGATCATGGATACCGACACCGAAACCCTGGAGCGGATCGGCAGCGCCGGGGTGCTGGCCAGCCTGTCCGCCGATGTGCGTAATGTCACCATTGCCTTCGTGCGCCTGCCGGAACTGGTCCAGGGGGTGGTGGTTACCATCGGGGCGGTGCTTTACCTGGGGTGGCTGTCGCCGGGCATGCTGGCGGTGACCGCCCTGTGGGTGGTGTTCACCATGATGGTGGGCTGGTTCCTGGTGCAGAACGTGTACCATCACCTGGCGCGGGTGCGGGAGACAGAGGATGCCCTCTACCGGGACTATGAGTCGGTCATCGACGGCCACAAGGAACTGGCCCTCAACCGCAGCCGGGCCAGGGAGCTGTACGAGGGGGACTATGATACCCACTCCCGCACCTACCGCAGCCATATCATCCGCTCCGACACCTACCACCTGTCGGCGGTGAACTGGTCCAATATCATGATGCTGGGGGCCATCGGCGTGGCCTTCTTCCTGGCCAACGGCCTGGGCTGGGCCAACACCAACGTGGCCGCCACCTATTCCCTGACGCTGCTGTTCCTGCGTACGCCGCTGATCCAGGCGGTGGGGGCCCTGCCGACCCTGCTCAATGCCCAGGTGGCCTTCCGCAAGCTGGAATCCCTCAAGCTGGCGGAATACCGGCGGGATTTCGGCGAAACCACCCCGGCGCGGGACTGGCAGACCATCGAGCTGAAGGGTGTGACCTACCAGTACCCGGATAGCGACGGCAATGGCTTCACCGTGGGACCCATTGACCTGACCCTGCACCGTGGCGAACTGGTATTCCTGATCGGTGGAAACGGCAGTGGTAAGTCCACCCTGGCGCGGCTGCTGACCGGGCTCTACCGGCCCCGGGAAGGCCAGGTGCTGGTGGACGGCACGCCAGTGGAAACCGAAGACGACTGGCAGCGGTTCCGCCAGCGATTCTCCACCGTGTTCACCGATTTTCACCTGTTCGACCGACTCATGGGCCCCAACGGCGAGGATCCGGACCCGGAACGGGTGGACACCTGGCTGCAGCGGCTGCAGATGAAGGGCAAGCTGCTGTTTGACGGTAACCGGGTCACCAACCCGCAGTTGTCCCAGGGCCAGCGTAAACGCCTGGCGATGCTGCTGGCGGTGGCGGAAAACCGGGACTTCCTGCTGCTGGACGAGTGGGCGGCGGACCAGGATCCGCAGTTCCGGCGTACCTTCTACCAGGAACTGCTGACCAACCTTCACGATATGGGGGTGACGGTCTTTGCGATCAGCCACGATGACCACTACTTCGAGCGGGCCGATCGTCTGCTGGAAATGAAGGAAGGGCACCTGGCCGAGCTGACCGGTGAGCAGCGTGACCTGGCTTCAAGGGACGCGGTGGCCCGCCTGAATCAGGTGTGAACTCCGGGCAGGCGCCCTTGTCCGGGGCAGGGAAGCTGCGTAGTCTGAAGGAAACGGACCGGGAGTGGTAAGTCCATGACAACACTGTTCATCATACTGGTCGTGCTGTTCGCGGCGCTGTTCATCATCGTCCCCCTGCTGGAGAAGCACGCCTCCAAGGGGGATGCCATTGATGACCGCAAGCTCTCCCGCTGGATCATTCCCCTGATGGCCCTGGTGCTGGTGCTATCCATAGCCCGGTACTATTTTGGATAGCTGATCCGGGTTTGGGGAGTCACCCGGATGTGGATCGCTGCCCGGGATAGCGCGGGCCAGGGGATTTCGGGGTAAATTCCGGGCAATAAAAAAGGCAGCCGAAGCTGCCTTTTTGCGTGCTGTTGAACCTGTTATTTACAGGCCAACAACGTTCTCCGCCTGAGGACCTTTCTGGCCCTGGGTCACGGTGAACTCGACCTGCTGGCCTTCAGCCAGGGTCTTGAAGCCGTCGCCCTGGATGGCGCTGAAGTGCACGAATACGTCGGGGCCGCCTTCACGAGTGATAAAGCCGAAGCCTTTGGATTCGTTGAAGAACTTAACGGTACCGGTAACTGTAGACATATCTTTTAATATCCTGAAATCAATCTTCTAAATACGCCGCCAGGATCCCCGAATGGGACTGGTCAGCATTGTTCGGAAACAAGAAACATGCGGGATCAAAAACAGGACGTGCACTACGAACTTCGACAGGGCGTCTTATTGATGAACTGCTTTGCTAACTCTTTCCTACGGCGACCAATGTAACCTGCCTTGCCGGCAAATAGCTACTGTTATTTTTCATCGTGGGTATATTTACTCATCCATCTCCACCAGTGTCAGGTCCTGGGCCAGCCGATAGCGCTGGAAATCCCGGGCCAGGTGCAGGTTGCCGCTGTAGGCCTGCCGCGCCTCGGCGGCGATATCCCCGATCACCGGTCCCCGGTTGCCATGGAGCTGGTAGCGGGAGCTGAAGTGGGTGAGTATCAGGTTGGGCAGCTGTACCGCCTCGGCAAAACCGGCCACCTGAAGGGCTGAGCTATGCTGGGGCCAGGGGCCGACCTTGTCCGCCACATCCTGGGTGTAGGTGGCTTCGTGTACCAGCAGGTGCGCATCCTGGCAGGCGTCGCCCAGCAGCTCCGGGGTGTCGTTGTCGCCCGCCACCACCACCTTGCGCGGCAGGCGGGGGATGGTGGTGTAGTCATCGGCGCGGGCCAGCCTGCCGTCCGGCAGGTGGATGTCCTGACCCTTCTGCAGCCGGCCCCAGTCCGGCCCGGCTTCGATGCCATCTGCCTTCAGCCGGTCGGTCAGCAGCTTGCGCTCCAGCCGGGTCTCCTCGAAACGGAAGGCGTGGCAGGGTACCCGGTGGGACAGGGGAAAGCTGGTGACGCGGAAGGCGTCATCCTGCCAATGGAAGTCCGCCGCTTCGGCATTGATGAACGGCAGCTCAAAACCCAGGTTGGAGTCGGTATTGGCCAGGACGGCCTCGATGAATGGCTGCAACTGCGGCGGGCCGATCAGCGGCAGGGGCTCGGTACGCCCGGACATGGAGGCACTGGTGAGCAACCCGGGCAATCCGAAGGTATGATCACCATGGACATGGGTGATAAAAATGGCCCGTAGCTGCATCACCGACAGCCGGGTACGCAGGAGCTGGTGCTGGGTGCCTTCGCCACAGTCGATCAGGTACCACTGCCTGGGGCCGCCGTGCTGCAGTGCCAGGCCGGTGACATTGCGCGCCCGGGTCGGGGTGCCGGCGGAGGTGCCGAGAAAGGTAAATTCCACCACTGCTCCTTGTCTGGTCCTGTACCGGCTGAGGATATCAGAATCCAAGAGGGAGGTAGGCATGAGTGAACGGACATCCTGGCCCCGGATCATCCTGGGCTTTGCCACGGCCCTGGTCGTGGGGGCGGCACTGGGCTCGGTGGTACAGACCCAGGTGAACCTGATCGCTTTACTGGGGCTGGACGTGGAGATCGGTATCGGCGCCTGGCTGGCGACCACCCTGGAGGACCTGCTCAAGTTCGGGCCGGTGTACCTGGTCATGTTCGGTGTCAGTTTCCTGGTGTCCCAGATCGTGGCCATGGTGGGCACCCGGTTTGTGCTGACGTCATGGCGCACGCCGGTCTGTGCGCTGGCCGCCGCCGTCGGGCTATGGGCCACCTTCAAGCTGGTGGACCACCTGGCCCCGCCGCCGACGCTGATTGCCGCCACCCGTGATATCGGCGGCATGCTGGCGATGCTCGCCACGGCGGCTATTGCCGGCTGGCTGTTTGCCCGCATGGCAACCGGCAGGCCCGGCCCCCGTGGTCACTCCGGCGCGGCTGCCGCGGTGGCCCTGGTGACACTGGCGGGGTTCCCCGATGGCGAGGTCCGGGCGGAGCCGGCCGTGGATTATCAGGTGGAAACGGTGGTGTCCGGTCTTGAGCATCCCTGGTCCCTGGCGTTCCTGCCGGATGGTGGCATGCTGGTCACCGAGCGGCCGGGCCGTCTGCGCCGGATCACGCCGGACGGAGAGCTGGACCCGGATCCGGTCAGCGGGATGCCCGGGGTGCTTACGGGCGGGCAGGCCGGCTTGTTCGAGGTGTCCCTGGCGCCGGATTTCGAGGACAGCCGCATGCTCTACCTGAGTTACGCCTGCGGCACTGTCCAGGCCAACCACACCTGCCTGGCCCGCGCCCGTCTGGAAGGGAATGAACTCCGGGACCTGGAAGAACTGTTCAGGGCCAGGCCCGCCAAGGTGGGCACGGCTCACTATGGCGGCCGCATCGCCTGGTTGTCGGACGGCACGCTGGTGCTGTCCCTGGGGGATGGCTTTGACTATCGGGAGGAGGCGCAGCGGCTGTCCAGCCATATCGGCACCCTGGTCAGGCTGCGGCCCGACGGCTCGGTGCCACCGGATAACCCGTTTGTCGACGACCCCGATGCCCTGCCGGAAATCTACAGCTATGGCCATCGCAACGTGCAGGGGTTGACCTACGATGACGCCGGCGAACGGCTGATTGCCCATGAGCATGGCCCCCGGGGTGGTGACGAGATCAATGTCATCGAACCCGGCGCCAACTATGGGTGGCCGGTGGCCACCCATGGCCTGGATTACACCTGGGCCCGGGTCACGCCCTATACCGACTACCCGGGAACCGAGCCGCCCCGGCTGCACTGGACACCGTCCATCGCGCCGTCGGGGATGACCCTGTACACCGGCGACCGCTTCCCCCAGTGGCGCGGCGACCTGCTGGTGGGTGGCCTGGTGACCCGTGCGGTTCACCGGGTTGAGCTGAACTCCGGGGGCGTCACGGAACAGGAGAAGCTGTTCGGGGAGCAGGAGGAGCGTATCCGCGATGTCCGCACCGGCCCGGAGGGCACGGTGTACCTGCTCACGGACAGCCCGGAAGGGCGCCTCCTGAGGGTGACGCCGCCGTAGAGAGCGATAGCCGGGTTTGTTTACAGGTCTTTGGTGGGCTTCTAAGCTGAATAATGGGTTCCCTGAAAAGCAGAGGAGAACCAGCCATGAGCAAAGCCATCAACGGAAAGTTCCAGGACATGGACCAGGCCCGCAATACACGGGACGACCTGATCGGCAGCGAAATTCCGCAGGACCGGATCTTCATTGATAAAGAGGCGATGGAAATCCGGGTGATGCTGCCCGAGGAAGAAGCCCGTGAGGTCTGGGAGATCTTTGACCGCCATGGTGTGACGCACGATTAGAGAAGCCCGGATCCGGGTACTCTCCGGCAGTCACACCCATAAAAAAGGCCCGCGCAAGGCGGGCCAGAGGACAGGTAGGTCAGGTTATTCGGTGACTTCGGTGATGAACATCAGATCCATGTCACCCTGGTACACCAGCGTGGTGTAGGGACTGGAGCCTTTCACTGGCAGGTACGTCCATTCGGCCTCGCCTTCCACGTAGGTCAGGGAGCCAGAAGTCAGGACGGACCAGCCATCATCGTTAATGAAATTCTGGTCGCCGGTGACACCAAACTGCATGTAGCCAGTGCCGTCGCTGCTCAGCTCCAGATCAATGGTTTCGCTGGCTGACGCCGTCATCTCATAAGTGCCATCCTTTGTGGTTTCCGCACCGCCATCGATATCGGCAAAGCTGAGGGTCTGGGTCACGCCATCGATAAAATCGTTGCCGCTGGCTTCGACGTACACCTGCTTGGTGTCACCATTAAAGTCTTTCAGGGTTACCGCATAGCGACCCAGACGACGAAGGGTGAATTGTTCACCGCCTTCTGACTCGGGCAGGTTGTCGGACAGTGTCAACTGACCCGTCGGATGAAGCCGGGCCGGACCATCGACAAAGCCGTTTCCGCCCTCTTCCCTTGCAGGGTTGTCGTAAAATCCGCCAGGGCCATCAAGTTCCGCGGATACACTGGTCACCGCGAAGTTGTTGCCATCAAAGCTGTAGGTACCCCACTCAGAGGAAACGGCGACGTGGAGTTCTCCGTCATAAGCTTCCGTGTTGTCGTTGTGGACAATGACGTAGTTGTTGTCGTCAAGAATGGTGAGGATGTTGTGGCGATCGATTTCTTTCGTTTCGTTATAATCCTCTCTGAGGTACCAACTGCCTACCAGACTGTCCTTGGCATTGCGTACCGCTTCAAAAACAATGTCATCGGGTTCTTCAAGGGTGTTGAGGACCAGCGCCCCGTCCTTCAACGCCATGTTCCAGGTGGTGGAGGAGCCGTTGTGGACCAGGCCGCCGCTGTTATCGGACTCGTTGGTCACAGTCAGTATGAGTTCGCCGGCGGCGCTGTCCCATTCGTAAGTGCCATACTCGGCGCTGGCAGCATCCTGGTCGCCGTCATCGGCCATGGAGTGGGCAATCAGATATTCGGTTTCATTCAGGAAGGTCAGGACATTGACGTTGCCCCAGTCCTCCACGAGTACCCAGCTACCGATCAGATCGCCAGATTGGGTGGCCTGGAAGTGGGCAACCGCATCGTCCTTGGCAACCAGTGTCTTCCCCGTGGAGTTGAGGGCCGTACTGGCCTGGGTTTCAAAATCAGACTCACTGCTAGTGGGATCCAGATCGACGTCCTGCAATGCGGTGTGAATGGCGTCGGTGATGGTAATGCCGTTGCTGGCATCGCCGTCGTCATCCAGGGTCTGCAACAGGCGCAGGATGTTCAGGACGGTCGGATCGGAGCTCCAGTCGGTTGTACCGCTACCCATGTCTGCCGGAGTGATCCGACCGGTGGCCTCTACCGGCGGCAGTTCTGTACCGCCGATGCTGAAGGTGACTGTGTCGCCAGGTGCGTAGTCGTATTCGCCCAGTTCGTTGGTCTTTCCGGTCTTACCGCTTGAGGTGGTGTAGTTGATACCGGACACTGGGCTATCTACAAATACGCCGGTTTCGCTTGCGGTGACGTCTCCGCCGTTATTGTTGTCTTCACCGCTACTGTCGCTGCTGCTACCGCTACCACCCCCACCACCGCAGGCGGTGAGGGCCAGGACCGAGGCAATGGCGGGTGCTAGAATAACTTTCTTGAACTGCTCCATGGGAACTCCTTCAACATGGTCTGGATTATTATTACCGCCTATTAATGTTGTCAGGAGCATCGGTTGGGGGAATCACCCAAATGGGGGATACAGCCGTAAAAAAATGTTAAATACCGCAACGGAATGTGATCCGTCGAAACCGGGGAGACAGGTATGAAATTCATCTTTGAAGTAAGAGTCAAAGAAGGCCACACCGCCGAGGAATATGCCGACGCCTGGGTCCGCGCCAGCGAACTGATCCAGCAGGCACCCGGTGCCCGGGGCACCGAGTTGCACCGCAAGATCGGCGATCCCAACACCCTGATCGCCATCGCCAGCTGGGACAGCAAGGAACAGCGGGATGCCATGGAAGGCCAGCACAACCCGGAAATCACCGAGATTATCCGCAGCGCCGCCCCGTTCGTGGATATCACCCCTCTTGGCGAGTTCGAGGACCCGGAGTGGGTGGTGCTGCCGCCGGACCCGGAAGGAGTTTGAGATGGCTGGCGGCTGGTCAAGGGATGGTGCGGTACAGGACCAGATTGACAGCACCGTGGAGGATGCCCTCGAGCGGGCCCGCTCGAATCTGCCCCAGGGTGAGAGCCTGACGCACTGCGAGGAATGTGAAGAGCCTATTCCGGAAGCCCGGCGCAAGGCCCTGCCGGGTGTTCGCCTCTGCGTACGCTGCCAGGGCGAGAGGGATCGTGAGCAGTCGGATGCCAGTCTGTTCAATCGCCGGGGCAGCAAGGATTCCCAGCTCCGCTAACGTCTCCTGGTGTAACCTCATTTCCCGGTAACTGCGCCATTTTTGTGCGGGAAAGCCCGTCACCTGCGCACTTTAGGGGCGCTAACGGTTCGCCGGTTGCCTGCGTTTGCCCCAGCCTGCCCCGGTGAGCCCGGCATCCGGTGTATTGGCATGCTCCCTGCAAAACCATTTCTGAAACATTAGATCTGAAAGACTTACAGACAACGGTGTCTGTCCTGTTCGCGACCCAGACCGGGTCGTGGCCGGACGGCACCGTTTTTTTATGCGTGCGAGGAAAACCCTATGTCCTATCTAGTTCCTTCGGAATTTGTCACCAAGATGGTGGACGCCGGTGAAGCCAAGATCTGGATGTCCACCCGCGACACCCTGATCAGGGCCTTTATGGCCGGGGCAATCCTGGCCCTCGCTGCCGTCTTCGCCATCACCATCAACGTCCAGACCGGGGAGCCACTACTGGGGGCGGTATTGTTCCCGGTGGGGTTCTGCATGCTTTACCTGATGGGCTTTGACCTGCTGACCGGCGTTTTCATGCTCACGCCGCTGGCGTGGCTCGACAAGCGGCCTGGGGTGACCATTCCCCGTATCCTCAAGAACTGGGGGCTGGTGTTCTGCGGCAACTTCGCCGGCGCCTTTACCGTGGCCGTGATTATGGCGATTGTCTTTACCTACGGCTTCTCGGTGGAGCCCAATGAGATAGGCCAGACCATCGGCGTCATCGGTGAGAGCCGGACCGTGGGTTACAAGGAGTTCGGCGCTGCCGGCATGCTCACCATCTTCCTGCGGGGGGTGCTGTGTAACTGGATGGTGTCCATGGGCGTGGTGGGCGCGATGATCTCCACCAACGTCAGTGGCAAGGTCATCGCCATGTGGATGCCCATCATGCTGTTCTTCTACATGACCTTCGAGCATTCCGTGGTCAACATGTTCCTGTTCCCCTCCGGTCTGATCCTGGGCGGCAACTTCTCGTTGATGGACTACCTGCTGTGGAATGAACTACCGGTGGTGGTCGGCAACCTGGTGGGTGGCCTGACGTTTACCGGCCTGACCCTCTATACCACCCATGTGCGCACCGCGCCCAAGCGCAACCTGGTCTGAGTCCAGCGCCCCGGCCATTTGCTGGCCGGGGCCCATTTCCGGCGGGAGCAGGCAGTGAACCATGATCTGAGCGTTGCCATCGGCCAGTATTCCCACCCGGGCCCCAAAGCCATTAACCAGGACTTTCATGGCGCCCGTGTGCCTAAGGGGCACCCGCTGGCCAGCAAGGGTGTAGCGGTCGCCCTGGCGGATGGCATCAGTAGCAGCAACGTCAGCCAGGTGGCCAGCCAGGCCGCTGTTAACGGTTTCCTGGCGGACTATTACTGCACCTCCGACGCCTGGTCGGTGAGGAAGTCGGCCCAGCGGGTGATGCTGGCCACCAATTCGTGGCTGTACGCCCAGACCCAGCAGAGCCAGTACCGGTTCGACCGGGACCGGGGCTATGTCTGCACCCTGAGCGTGATGGTACTCAAGTCCGCCACGGCCCACCTGTTCCATGTGGGTGATGCCCGGATCTACCGGTTCCAGGGCAGTGCCCTGGAGCAACTGACCACCGATCACCGGCTCTGGGTGTCCCGGGACCAGAGTTACCTGGGCCGGGCCCTGGGCATCGGCCAGTCGCTGGAGATTGACTACCGGAGCCTGCCGGTGGACGCGGGCGACCTCTTTGTCCTGGCCACGGATGGCGTCTATGAGTTTGTCACCGCTGGGGATATCCGCGCCGCCATCGAGGCCCATGGCGAGGATCTGGATGCCGCCTCCCAGGCGATAGTGGGGCAGGCCCTGGATAACGGCAGTGACGATAACCTTACGGTACAACTGGTCCGGGTGGACGGCGTGCCCCGGGTGCGGGAGGCGGATGAACTCTACCGGCAGCTTACCGAGCTGCCGTTCCCGCCGGAACTGGATGCGCGCATGGTGTTCGATGGTTACCGCATCCTCCGCAAACTGCATGGCAGCAACCGCAGCCATGTGTTCCTGGCGGTGGACGAGGACACCGACGCCCAGGTAGTGCTGAAAACCCCGTCCATCGACCTGCGGGGTGACCCGGCCTACCTGGAGCGCTTCCTGATGGAGGAATGGATCGCCCGGCGCATTGACAGTGCCCATGTGGTCCGGCCCCGCCTGCCGGAGCGGCCGCGGCGGTATCTCTATATCGTGATGGAGTACATCGACGGCCAGACCCTGGCGCAATGGATGCAGGACCACCCGAAGCCGGACCTGGAAAGCGTCCGTGACATCATCGGGCAGATCGCCAGGGGGCTGCGGGCCTTCCATCGTCTGGAGATGCTGCACCAGGACCTGAAGCCCGCCAACGTCATGATTGACCGTGCCGGCACGGTGCGGATCGTGGATTTCGGGGCCACCCGGGTGGCGGGGGTTGAGGAGATGGATGCCGAAGGCAGGTCTGGCGGCCTGCAGGGAACGGAACAGCACAGCGCCCCGGAGTATTTCCTGGGGCAGGCCGGGACCGAAGCCTCGGACCAGTTCTCCCTGGGCATGCTGGTCTACCAGATGCTGACCGGGCGCTTGCCCTATGGCGTGCAGGTCCCTCGGGTGCGCCATCCCCGGGACCTGAACCGCCTGGGGTACCATCCCCTGACCCTGGACCGGGCCGATGTGCCCCCCTGGATGGACGATGCCATCCACCGGGCCGTCCACCCGCACCCGGACAAGCGCTACCCCGCGCTGTCGGAGTTCATCCACGACCTACGCCACCCCAACAGGGCCTACCTGGAACAGGCCCGTCGACCGCTGATGGAGCGACACCCCGTGGCCTTCTGGCAGGGGGTGTCGGCCTTGCTGCTGCTGGCACTGGTGGCGTCCTTCGCTATCCGCTAGCCTTCAGGCCAGGGCTTCCTCCACCATCCACAGGCGATCCTGACTGAAGAACATCTCGTCGTCCACGAACAGGGTGGGGGCGCCAAACACTCCCCGCCCGACGGCCTCGGTGGTGATGGCCTTGAGCCGGTCCTTGACCGTTGGGTCGCTGGCCCGGGCCATGACGTCCTCCGGGTCGAAGCCGGCGCGGGACAGGACCTGGGACACCACCTCCGGCTGCCCCATGTCCTGCTCGTCCACCCACATGGCGTTGAAGACCGCCGTCAGGTAGTCATCAAATCGGGGTGTGTCCAGGAAGGCCACCGCACCCCGCATCAGATGGAGTGTGTTCACCGGGAAGTAGGGGTTCTGGTTCAGGGTGACCCCATAGCGGCGGGCGAATCGCTGCATGTCCATCCGTGAGTAGCGGCCCTTGGCCTCAATGGCGGCAGGGGACTGGTTGCCGGTGGCCTGGAACACGCCACCCAGCAGCATGGGTTTCCATACCAGTGTCGCGTTGTGACGGCTGGCGATCCCGGGCAGTTGGGTCCAGGCCAGGTAGCTGGCCGGGCTGCCCACATCGAAGTAGCACTCCAGTGTCTTGCTCATGGTTATTCTCCGTTTGCGTCAGAAGGTTTCCAGCCAGGGGCGCAGGTCCAGCTCGTGGGTCCAGGCGTCCCGGGGTTGCCGGTGCAGCTGCAGGTACTGCTCCGCGATGTGGTCCGGGTTAAGGATGCCGTCCTGGTCCTTGAGCGCGTAGCGGTCCGGGAAGTTGTCGCGGATGAAGTCGGTATCGATGGCGCCGTCGATAATGCTGTGGGCCACGTGGATACCCTGCGGCCCCAGTTCACGGGCCATGCTCTGGGCCAGGGCCCGCAGGGCGAACTTGGCGCCGGCAAAGGCGGAGAAGCCGCTGCCACCGCGCAGGGATGCCGTCGCCCCGGTAAAGATAATGGTGCCCTGTTGCCGGGGCAGCATGACCCGGGCGGCTTCGCGGCCGGTCAGGAAGCCGGCGAAGGCCGCCATTTCCCAGACCTTGCGATACACTCGACCGGTGGTCTCGGTGATGGGGAAGCGGACGTTGGCGCCGATGTTGAAGACCACCACGGTAACCGGGCCGATATCCCGTTCTATGCCGTCGAACAGCGTTGTCATGGTGTCTTCATCCCGGGCGTCACAGCCGAAGGTGTGGACGGTGCCACCGTCGCCCTCGATGGATTCCCTGAGGGGGTCCAGGGCGTCGGCGTTGCGCCGGGTCACGCAGAGGGTAAAACCCTCGCGGGCAAAGCGGCGGGCGATGGCTCCCCCGGTGGCGTCGCCGGCGCCAATGACAACGGCGACCTGTTGCCTGGACATGGCTGTCTCCTTCTGATGGATGTCGGGTGCTCTTTTGGAAGTGCTTTCCTGATCTGCCTATCCAGCCAGGATATTACACAACCTTGCCACGAAGGGACTTGGTCTTGCCGCGCTGGGTCTTTTTATCCACGCGTTTGCGCTGGGAGGATCGGGTGGGGCGGGTTGGCCGTCGTTTCTTCTGCACTTTTACCGCATCCAGAATCAGCGCCTTCAGCCGGTCCAGGGCATCCTGGCGATTCAGTTCAAAGGTGCGGAAAGACTGGGCCTTGATGATGATCACGCCGTCTTTGGTGATGCGGTGGTCCGACAGGGCCAACAGTCGCTCCTTGTAGAAGGGCGGCAGGGTGGATCGGGCGACGTCGAAGCGCAGGTGCACCGCGCTGGCCACCTTGTTGACGTTCTGGCCGCCGGCGCCCTGGGCGCGGATCTGGGTCAGTTCGACCTCCCAGTCGGCCAGTTCCACCGCATTGGACAGGCGTATCAGTGTCGGCATAAGACAGACGGACTCAACAGAATGAACGGGGCAGTGTAACAAATCTGCCTGTCCGTCTCCGGGTCAGGGGTTCCAGGCAGCCAGTAATACGTCGGTGAGGCGGTCCATCAGGCTGCCGCCGTGGCGCCAGAAGTGCCAGTACAGGGGCACATCCAGTTGTTGACCGGGCACGATGCTGGACAGCACGCCGGTGTCCAGCTCCCGCCGGGCCTGGCTTTCCGGCAGCATGCCGTAGCCCATGCTGCTGGTGGCCAGTTTGAGGAAACCTTCCGACGACGGACACAGGTGGTAGGGAAAACGGCCATGGTAGCCGCACTGGGCCAGGAAGCGGTGCTGGAGCTGGTCGTTGGGGCCGAATACGATCACCGGGGCTGAGCGGAACGCCTCCAGGGTGGGGCCGTCCGGGAAGTACCGGGCCTGGTAGGCCGGTGTCGCCAGGGGCAGGTAGGTCATGGTGCCCAGGGACACGCAGCGGGCCCCGGCCACCGGCTGCGGGCTGCTGCACAGGCAGGCGGCGACGTCCCCCTCGCGCATCCGTTGCAGGCCGATGTCCTGATCCTCGATTACCAGGTCCAGCAGCAACCCCTCCTGCTGGCAGAACTCGCTGAGGGCATCCGCCCACCAGGTGGCGAGGCTGTCGGCGTTCAGGGCAATCCGCAGGCGGCTGGTGGATTCCGCCAGGGTAGGGATACTCTGGGCCAGGTCCCGTTCCAGCAGCTTGACCTGCTGCACATGGTTCAGCAGCCGCTGGCCTGCCGGCGTCGCGTGGGGCATCGGTGAACGGATCAGCACCGGCTGCCCGACCCGCACCTCCAGCGAACGCAGCCGCTGGGAGACAGCGGACTGGCTGATGCCGAGAGCATCGCCGGCCCGTTCAAACCCGCCATGTTCGATCACCGCCGACAGGGCTTCCAGCAATTTGTAGTCGATCATAAGTAAAACTGATGTGGCAGTAGCAATATGAATTTCCAGTATATCGGGAAGTGGCTATGATCGCCTCTCTAACAGAAAAACATCGAAGCAAGAGGCGGACATGTTGGACAGTTACCTGACCGGATTACTGGTGTGTGGCGGGATTATCGTGGCGATCGGCGCGCAGAATGCCTATGTGCTGAGCCAGGCAATCCGACGGGAACACCACTGGTGGTCCGCCGGCCTGTGCATGCTGGCGGACGTGGTGCTGTTCAGCGCCGGTATGCTGGGGGTGAGTGCCGCCCTGATGGCGGTGCCCCAGGCGCTGGAAGTCCTGCGCTGGCTGGGGGTGGTGTTCCTGGGGTGGCTGGCGATCCAGGCCCTGGTGAGGGCCGGTCGTGGCCGGGACCGGTTACAGGTGGGCGAGGTGAAAAGCCGGAGTCTCAAGGGCGTTCTTTTTACTACCCTGGCGGTGACCCTGCTCAACCCCCAGGTCTACCTCGACACCCTGCTGCTGATCCCATCCATTGGCGCCCAGCAGGAGAATACGGCGACCTTTGTGGCCGGTGCCAGCAGTGCATCCATCCTCTGGTTCGGGGCCCTGGCCTGGGGTGGTTCGGCCCTGGCCCCGGTGCTGGCGAAGCCCGTGGCCTGGCGGGTAATTGATGGGGTGATCGGCGCCATGATGGCGGGCATCGCCCTGCACCTGGCCATCAGCGGACTGTCGTGAGCGACGGATCAATGGGCGGCGTTGCCGGCGCTGGCACTGACCACGGGCCGTTTGGGTTCCTGCTCCAGGATCTTTTCCGCGTCCAGTGAGGCGATGGATACCCGATGATCCCGGGGCACGTCGCCACTCAGTTGCAGGGCCAGGTAGCGCATGGCGCAGACCCGCAGGAAGGACGTGAAGTTGCCCAGGTCATGGCCCGCGTCGATGGACTCATGGTACAGCCGGGTGACCAGTTGGGGCACGTTCATGCCGTCCCGGTCCGCCAGTTCCGCCAGCACGTGCCAGAACGTGTTTTCCATGCGGATACTGGTAACCATGCCATCAATGCGCAGGGAATGGGTCTTGCTGACCCAGAGATCCGGGTCGGCATTGATGAAGAGCTTGCACATAACGGGATCTCCTCCGCCTGGGTTCCCGGGCCGGACAAAGCCGGCCCGGGCAACCGTCAGCGGTCCAGCAGTTTGAAGAACTGGGCCAGCCAGGCCGGGTGGGCCGGCCATGCCGGTGCTGTTACCAGATTAGCATCGGTGACCGCCTGGTCCACTTCAATGTTGGCGAAGGAGCCTCCGGCCAGTTCCACCTCGGGCTGACAGGCGGGGTAGGCGGAACACTTGCGGCCTTTCAGCACACCCGCCGCCGCCAGGATCTGGGCGCCGTGGCAGATGGCCGCCACCGGCTTCTCGGTCTCGAAGAAGTGCTTCACCATCTGTTGTACCCGGTCATCCAGGCGCAGGTATTCCGGGGCACGTCCGCCGGGGATCACCAGGGCGTCGTAGCTGGCCGGGTCCACCGAATCGAAGTCGGCGGTCAGGGCGAAGCGGTGGCCGGGCTTCTCGGTGTAGGTCTGGTCTCCCTCGAAATCGTGGATGGCGGTGGCGACAGTATCGCCGGCCTTCTTGTCCGGGCAGACGGCGTCCACGGTATGGCCGACGGCCATCAGGGCCTGGAAGGGCACCATGGTTTCATAGTCCTCGGTGAAATCACCGGTGATCATCAGAATCTTTTTACCGCTCATGGCCTTCTCCTTGTCATTGTCTCGGCACAGTTGCCATCAATAACGCTATCAGGGTTGCCATAGCGGCGGGTATTAGCGGATTACTACATGGGTGAACGCTTGTCTTTGGCCCGTGGCCACGTAAAGTGAGCGCAGTACGGAGGATCAATCACGGGACACTAGCATGGCGACACGTCGAAAACGGGGGCTTTCACCGCTGGCGGGCCTGATGTTCCAGGCGGGCATTGTGGTGCTGGGACTGATATCGCTGATGGTGTTCGATATCCCGGTGGCCCTGAAGGGACTGACGGTAGCCGGCTACCTGGCCCTGGGCACGCTGGCTGGCCTGCTGACCTATGGCGTGCTGTTGCTGCTGTCACTGATGGACGTGCTGTCCTCCGACACCATGAAAAAGCATATCCGGGACCTGCACCGGTTTGTCGGGTCCCAGCGCTGGCCGGTGCTGGTCGGGCTGGCGGTTCTGGCCGGCATTGGCGAGGAACTGCTGTTCCGGGGCGTGATCCAGGGCTGGGTGGGGCAGCACCTGGGCACGGTGGCGGGCATCCTGGCCGGGGCCATGGCGTTTGGCCTGGCCCATGCCATGTCGCGGGCCTACTTCCTGGTGGCCACGGCCCTGGGGGCGCTGTTTGGTGTTGCCTATGCCCTCACCGACAGCCTGCAGCTGGTGATGGTCTGGCACGCGGTGTACGACCTGGTGGTGATTGCGGTTTTGCGCTGGTACCCGCAGTTGTTCGGTCTTGGAAGGTCCTGAAACACGGCCTCAATCGAAACGCCGGGCCTGGGTCATACGGCCCCGCCAGTAGTAACCGTTCAGGGATGACTGGGTGACGCCCACGGAGGTGGAAGCATGGATGAAATCGTCTCCGCCCATAAAGATACCGGCGTGGCTTTCCTTGCCCCGGATATTGAAGAACACCACATCACCGGGCCTTAGCTGGTCCGGTGGCACATAGTCCCCCTTGTCCAGCAACTGGGAGGTTGTGCGGGGCAGTTCCATGCCGAAGGCCTCCTGGTAGGCCCTGCCGATAAAGCCCGAACAGTCGAAGCCACGGGCATTGGTGCCGCCATACCGGTAGGGCGTACCCTCGTATCGGGCGAACACGTCCTCCAGGGCGGCGATGCGCTCGTGATCGGCCTCGGTGGCGGGCTGGTAGACCGGTGTGTAGTCCTGGCCACCCCGGTGGCCGACATCCGGCCCGGAAGCGCAGCCCGTCAACAGCAGGGCAAGGATCAGCAGCAGGCCAGCCGGCTGACGAAAAAAATGCATGGATTGCTTCCTCGACAGGGTTTCAGGGAGAACTGTACAACCCGTCCGCCGGCCTGTCAGGTCTGGATTTGCGGATTTGCGCAGTATTTACAGTCCCGGTGTCTGATGCTTGCGGGTAAGCCCCCTGTCAGAACCGGAATGCCAGCCCCGCACTGGCCTCCACCTGACCATAACCGCTGCTGTCGAAGCGCACGGCGCAGCCGCCATCGCAGAACACCGAGCCTCCGCTGTCGAGCACGGTGTAGACGCCGCGCAGGTCGAACCGGGCCAGCAGGCTTTCCGTCAACGCCAGCTTGTAGCCGCCGCCGATGGCAATGGACGCCCGGTGGTGTTCATCCAGGCCGGAGGGCTCCGGGTCCAGCCGGGTGACGCCGACCACCCCGGACACGAACCCGCCGGTGTTCTTGTGGCCGGGAAAGTACAGGCCACCGAACTGGAGCTGGTAGATGGTCACGTCCACCGAATAGCTGTCCTCGGTGAGCAACTGGTTCGAGGTGGAGGCGGTGGTTTCCTGTCGGCTGAAGTACAGCTCCGCCTGCTTGCCCGGCTCCTTCAGGTCGACATTCATGACCACGCCGAAACTCTCGGAATCCTTGAACTCCAGGGAGTCCTCCTCGTCGGTGTCCCGGTCGCTGACGTCAAACTCGCCGCCCATGCGGAACCCGGCGAAGGGGGCAATTTCCACCTCGGCCCGGGTTGCGGGGGCTAGCAGGGAGGCAATTATCAGTGACAGCAGGAGTGTGGGTCGGGGCACCCGCAGGGCCCGCTGGCTGAACAGTCTGGTCATCATAGTTCTCCGGCCTCGCTCTGGTTGAACATGGCGCCACATTACAGTGAGGTCAGGTGGTTCATGGGGCGGTTGAAAACTCCTAATGTAGACCAACTCCTACTGACAGGTCACTGATTTATGGGTGACCCACCAACCATTCATGGTTTTGAGAGGAGACGTGTTATGCAAGTCAGAGACGTCATGACGAAACAGCCGCATTATCTGGACGCGGATGCCTCCATCCGGGAAGTCGCCCAGACCATGAGTGAACGCAATACCGGCTTCGAGCCCCTGGTGAAGGACGACCGGGTGACCGGCGTGGTGACCGACCGTGACCTGGCGCTACGGGCCTATGCCGATAACCGCAGCCTGGACGAGAAGGTCAGTGCCATCGCCAGTGACAAGGTCCTCTACACCTACGAGAGTGAGGATGTAGACCACGTGCTGGAGAACATGATCGATCAGCATGTCCAGCGCCTGCTGGTACTGAATGACCCTGAGAAGAAGGACCTGTCAGGCATTGTGTCACTGGGTGATATTGCCAATCACTGTGAAGACGACCAACTGGCCCGGAAGCTGGTGAGCTGTGCCCGTCACTACCAGTGACGCAGTGACCGTTGAACCCACCGGCTGACGGACCAGCCCAGGCCCTGTGTCACGCAGGGCCTTTCCGATCCATCCTGAAAGAGAGCGCCGACTGGCCATGGGTGCAGTGATTACCACCTCCATCATTACCTGCCCGGTCTGTGGACACCGGAGCCCCGAAACGATGCCACCCAATGCCTGTCAGATCAGTTTCGAGTGCCCCCATTGCGGCGAGATCCTGAGGCCCAAACCCGGCGACTGTTGCGTATTCTGCTCCTGGGGATCGGAAAACTGTCCGCCCGTGCAACAGGGACTGGGGTCCTGCGATCGCCCTTCATCCAATCCTCAGTCCTGAGGGCGGTCCGCCTGTTTCCTGGCTTCGAAGCTTTCCAGTTCCACGTTGATGGCGTTGGTGGAGATCACGATCTCGTACAGGGAGTAGAGCAGCGACACCGACAGCAGCACCAGGCTCAGGCCGAAGGTCATGGCACCGGCCATCTGTGCGCCCAGGAACAGCATGAACATGGATACGGTACACACGAAGAAGCTGAGTACCCCGAACGTCTGCATCCGCTTGGTCAGCACAATGCGCTTGCGCAGCATGCCGATCTGGCGGGCGATCAGGGCGTGGTCCTCCTCCGAATCCATCTGCCTGAGCTGACGGATGAGCTGGGCCAGCACCAGGAAGCGGTTGGTGTACGCCAGCAGCAACAGGGAAATGGCGGGAAACAGCAGGGCGGGGGTGGTCAGGGTCAACGATGGCAATCCTTCTGGTGTAAGAGAACGGGACACCAGGCAGTATAGCGGACCTGGTCGCACCAGGTCCGCCCATCACGCTTTGCCTTACCGGATGGCACCAAGCAGTTTGTCCACGGACTCCTTGGCATCCCCGAACAGCATGTAGCTGTTGTCCCGGAAGAACAGGGGGTTCTCGACCCCGGAATAGCCGGTGGCCATGCCCCGTTTCAGGATCACCACCTGGCGGGCCTTCCAGACCTCCAGCACGGGCATGCCGGCGATGGGGCTGGTCGGATCCTCGGCGGCGGCCGGGTTGACGGTGTCGTTGGCGCCGATCACCAGGACCACATCGGTTTCCGGGAAGTCATCGTTGATCTCGTCCATTTCCAGCACGATGTCGTAGGGCACATGGGCCTCGGCCAGCAGCACGTTCATGTGCCCGGGCAGGCGCCCTGCCACCGGGTGAATGCCGAAGCGCACGTTGACGCCCCGGTCCCGCAGCAGTTTGGTCAGGTCGCTGATGCCGTTCTGGGCCTGGGCCACGGCCATGCCGTAACCGGGAACGATGATCACCGAGTCGGCATTGCGCAGTTCCTCCGCCAGTTCATCGGCGGCGATTTCCTGTACCGTTTCGTCGCCACTGCTACTGGACGAGCTGGATGAGGTCTGGCCGAAGCCGCCCAGGATCACGCTGATGAACGACCGGTTCATGGCCCGGCACATGATGTAGCTGAGGATGGCACCGCTGCTGCCCACCAGTGCGCCGGTGACAATCAGCAGGTCATTGCCCAGCATGAAGCCGATGGCCGCGGCCGCCCAGCCCGAGTAGCTGTTGAGCATGGATACCACCACCGGCATGTCGGCCCCGCCGATGGCCATGATCAGGTGAACGCCCAGCACCGCCGCAATCAGGGTCATCACGATCAGGAAGATAATGCCCATGGCCATGCTGCCGGTGCCCAGGAAGGCGGCGCCCAGCAGCACGCAGAGAATGACGGCGGCCAGGTTCATCCAGTGGCGACCGGGCAGGGTCAGGGCCTTGCTGTCGATACGCCCGTCCAGCTTGCCGCAGGCCACCAGGGACCCGGTGAAGGTCACGGCACCGATGAAGATGCCCAGGAAGACTTCCACCAGCTTGATGGTGTGTTCGACCCCCACCATCACCACCAGCGGGTCGATGTAGCTGGAAAAGCCCACCAGAACCGCCGCCAGGCCCACGAAACTGTGCAGCAGGGCCACCAGTTGCGGCATCTGGGTCATTTCCACCTTGTTGGCGATGGGCAGGCCGATGGCCGCCCCCAAAACCATGGCAATGATAATGGCAGTGAGACTGCCGGGGTCGAAACCGGCAACGGTGGCGGCAATGGCAATGAGGATGCCGGCCACCCCGTACCAGTTGCCCCGACGGGCGGATTCCTGGTGCGCGAGTCCGCCCAGGCTGAGGATAAACAGTACGCTGGCCACCACGTAGGCGACACTGATCAGTCCGGTACTCATAAGTCAGGCCTCCTACTTGTGGAACATCTTGAGCATGCGATGGGTGACGCGGAACCCGCCGGATACGTTGATCATGGCGATCAGTACCGCGATAAACGACAGGATACCCACGGCGGCATGTTCAGCCTCGGCCAGGTGCAGCAGGGCGCCGATCACGATGATGCCGCTGATGGCGTTGGTGACACTCATCAACGGGGTATGCAATGACGGCGTGACGTTCCAGATCACCTGCCAGCCGATAAAGCAGGCCAGTACGAACACCGTGAAGTGGCTCAGGAAACTCTCCGGCGCATAGGCCCCCACCCCGTAGAGGGCAAGCACGGTCACCGCCAGCAGCGCGATCTTGCCTGCGGCCTTCCGTGCCGGTGAGGGTGCCGGCGCCGCGGGTTTTGCCGGTGAAGGCTCTTCCGTGCCTGGTGGTGGCGCCGAGGTGGCCGGTTTCTCCGGTTCGGGGGGCGGCCAGGTAATGTCGTTGTCCCTGACCACGGTAAGGCCGCGGATCACCGCGTCCTCCATGTTGACCACCGGCTGGCCGTCCTTCTCGGGGGTAAGCTCGGTCATCATATGCACCAGGTTGGTGGCGTAGAGATCACTGGCCACCTTGGCCATGCGGCTGGGAAGGTCGGTATAGCCGATCAGCCGCACACCGTGCTTTTCCACGATCCTGCCGGGCTCGGTCAGTTCGCAGTTGCCACCGCGTTCCGAGGCCAGATCCACGATCACGCTGCCGGGCTTCATGGACTTGACCATGTCTTCGGTAATCAGTTTTGGTGCGGGTTTGCCGGGGATCAGGGCGGTGGTGATAATGATATCCACTTCCTTGGCCTGCTCGGCGAACAGGGCCATTTCCGCCTTGATGAACTCATCGCTCATCTGCTTGGCGTAGCCGCCCCCGCCGCTACCTTCCTCGTCACCGAAGTCCAGCTCCAGGAATTCGGCACCTATGCTTTCCACCTGTTCCTTCACCTCCAGGCGGGTGTCGAAGGCCCGTACCACGGCGCCCATGCTGTTGGCGGTGCCGATGGCCGCCAGCCCGGCCACCCCGGCGCCAATCACCATCACCTTGGCTGGCGGTACCTTGCCGGCGGCGGTGACCTGTCCGGTGAAGAAGCGGCCAAACTGGCTGGCGGCCTCGATCACGGCCCGGTAGCCGGCAATATTGGCCATGGCGCTGAGGGCGTCCATCTTCTGTGCGCGGCTTATCCGGGGCAGGGCGTCGATGGCGAAGGTGGTGACCTTGCGATCCGCCAGCTTCTGGAGCAGTTCCGGATTCTGGGCCGGCCAGATGTAGCTCCCCAGGAGGGCGCCCTCGCGGATCATGTCTGCTTCGTGCTTGTGGGTGTCCGGGTGCTCCGTGGGCGCCCGTACCTTGAGGATGATGTCCGATTCCCGCCAGAGGCTGGTGGTGTCCTCGGCCATGGCGGCACCGGCCTCCCGGTAGACATCGTCGTGATAGTCGGCGGCGTCACCGGCGCCGGATTCGATCACCACTTCATAACCCAGTTTGATCAGCTTCTCCACGCTGGCGGGGGTGGCGGCCACCCGCCGTTCATCCGGATAGATTTCCTTCGGGATACCAATTTTCATTGTTGTTGACTCCTGACATTAATCTTCAGAATCACCGTATTCGTAGACGACAGTATAGGAGGTCCTGATGCCCCCGGGTTCTCATTACATCACTACCGGCGGCACGCCGATCAGCCACTGGTGGATCCACATGACGAACAGCACGTAGATGACCAGTCCGCCGATCACCGCAGTGGCGTCGTTTGCCGGTTTGGTGGGCAGGGTCGGTACCGGGTGCCCGCTGCGACGTTTCAGGGAAATCCGGTCGATCACCGCCCAGGCCAGGAAACTGCCGAACAGCAGGACGTCGTGGAGCATGCCGTTGGCCAGCAGGTGAGCCACCGCCCAGAGCTTGACCGCGACCAGCATCGGATGCTTGACCGTACGGCTGATCCGACCGGGGAAGTAGGTCGAGACCAGCAACGGGAATACCGGCACCAGTAACAACAGGGCCACATGCCGTAGCCAGGCCGGTGGCGCATAGAGCAGGGTGGGTTCCATCCGGGCCAGGCCGTAGCCCCAGACAATCAGGACCAGGCCGACGGCCGACAGTGCTGAGAAGCCCCCCTTGAAGGGACCTTCGCCCAGTCTTTCCAGGAGCCGGTGGCGGAAGGGTTCGTTGATGATCGAGAGCGAGTGAACGCCCAGGAAGATAATCAGTCCAAGGATAAGTACCAGCATAGACTCGGTTTTCCATTTGTTGTTTGTGCGCAGTCTAGTTTGTTCCGGTGATATCTGCGTAACCGATTCGGCGCACGGGTGGATAACTGACTATAGTGAAAGTGTCCCTGCCGGTTCGCCGTAGAACCGGGCAGGGGCTTCCGCAGCTGCATCGGGAGCCATACTATGCAGATAGCCTACAATGCCCGGGACCTCACCGAGGCCCACATCATAGCCGGTTTGCTGGGCGCCCACGGCATCGACAGTCATGTGGGCGGGCACTACCTGCAGGGCGCTCTCGGGGAAATCGGTGCCGCCGGCTTCACCAATGTGCAGGTGGATGACGAAGACTACCTGGAAGCCCGTCGCCTGATTGCCGAGTACGAGGGGGCGGCCACCACCGACGGTCGCCGTATTCCTTCTGCGGATGACGGCAGTGAGTTTTATGCCCGCTGGTTCCTGCTGCTCATGCTGGCGGTGGCGGTGGGCTTCGTGCTGGTGCTCTGATGGCAGGTTCTTCCCGGTCGGCGCTGGCCGGCCTGCTGGCGCTGGTGATGCTGTCCGGCTGTGCCACCGGTCAGCCCGACGAGGATGGCCGTTACCCGGGTGACGCCCGGGAGTGTGATAATCTGCCCCTGTACGAGCGGCAGGAATGCCGGGAGCGGCACCCGCCGCTGCATGAGCCCTACGATCTCACACGACCGGAACTGTCATGAGGAGCCGATGCGCATACGGGTAACCCATCAGCGCATTACCTTCGTGCTGCAATGCCTGCTGTTTATCGAGGTGCTGGTGGCTCTGTGGACCCAGCGCTGGTTCACGGGGTTCTTCACCGTGCTGATTATCCTGGTGACCTTCCTGCCGGTGCTGCTGGAACGCCGCTTCAGGATCCACATCCCGCCGGAAATGCAGTTGCTGGCCATCGCCTTTGTGTTCGCCTCCCTGTTCCTGGGGGAGGTACGGGACTACTACAACCGTTTCTGGTGGTGGGACATTGTGCTGCACACCTCCTCCGGCTTCCTGCTGGGCATTTTCGGGTTCCTGCTGGTGCACGTGCTGAACGAAGCGGAACGGGTCCAGGTGCACATGAAACCGGGATTTGTCGCCTTCTTCGCATTCCTGTTCGCCCTGGGTGTCGGGGCATTGTGGGAGATCTTCGAGTTCACCATGGACCAGGTGGCCGGTACGACCATGCAGAAGCCGATGCTGGGGGATCCGTCGGGGCTCACCGATACCATGTGGGACCTGACCGTCGATGCCCTGGGAGCATTGGTTATCAGTGTGTTGGGCTGGCGTTACCTGAAGAATCCGCAGAAGGCGTCCTTCCTGGAACGATGGATCGGAGAGTTTGTCGAACGTAATCCCCGGTTTTTTCGGAAATAGGGAGGCACCCATGCCCACCGTGAATCCCGGATGGGGCAGGCGATGATCTGGCAATGGCTGGCGGACGCTGTGCTGGCCCTCCACGTGGGGGTGGTCCTGTTCGTGGTGCTGGGGCTGGTGCTGGTGTTCCTGGGCAACGGGCTGGGCTGGCGATGGGTCAACCACCTGTGGTTCCGGCTGGCCCACCTGGTGGCGATCGGGGTGGTGGTGCTCCAGGCCTGGCTCGGGGTGATCTGTCCACTCACCACCCTGGAAATGTGGCTTCGACGGCAGGCCGGTCAGGCTGGCTATGATGGCAGCTTTATTGAACACTGGCTGCAGCAGCTACTGTACTACCAGGCACCGGCCTGGGTGTTCATAACGCTCTATACGGGGTTTGGTTTGCTGGTTGTGGCAACCTGGTGGTGGTTCCCGCCGCGTCGTCGATCTTAAACAGGGGTTACCCAATGCCCAGACTGTTCCTGGGGCTGGAATTGCCCGAGCCGGTCAAGGACCGGCTGCTGGACTGGAAAACCGATATCGCTGGTGCCCGCTGGCAGCGCCGGGAGCAGCTCCACCTGACCCTCTGTTTCCTGGGGCAGCTTGCCCCTGACCGGGTGCCGGCGGTCTTCCGGGCCATGGCGGACCTGGAGAGTGCCGCCTTCGAGCTGCAGCCGGTGTCGGTAGGTTGTTTCGGCCCCTCACCGCGCCCCCGGACCCTGTGGGCCGGGGTTGATCCGGAGGAACCGGTGAAGGCGTTACACGAGGAGGTCACCGGCAGGATCCGCGATGCCGGGCTGCCGGTGGAGGTTCGCCCGTTCACGCCCCACATTACCCTGGCCCGGTTTGGCCGGCAGGCGGGAGGGCCCGCGGACGCCTTCCTCCTGGACCATCGCGAGGCCTCGGCGCCGGGGTTCCTGGTGGATCGGGTCAGCCTGTTCCTGAGCCAGACCGGAGACAGTGGCTCGCACTACCAAGTGCTGGCGAACTTTCCCCTGCGGCAGGCCCAAACATCGGAGCCGGGATGTTAGGGTGAGGGACACGTCACCGGATGGAGGAGACACCATGGTCGATTCCAGTGACAGACTTCGGGTGTACTACGATGGCTCCTGTCCCAGTTGTATCCGGGACCGGGAACAGTACGAGAAGCTGGCCGGCGATGCCGGCAACAACGTTGAGTGGGTGGATATTACGGGCCGGGATGAGGAGTTACGGTCCGTCGGTATCGAGCCACAGGCCGCTCTCAAGGAGCTGCATGTGGAGGATGGTCAGGGGCGCATCCACCGGGAGATGGATGCCTATATCCTGCTCATGTCCCGGGTCAGGCTGTTGAAGCCACTGGCCTGGGTGATGGGCCTGCCGGTTATCCGCCCCCTGCTGGCGCGGATCTACCACTGGATGGTCAACCGGCGGCTGGAGCGTACCGGGCGGATGCCGTAACCGCGATCCTCACCGGATGGCGGCCAGCGCCTGGCGCAGGTTGTCCACAGTGCGGTCCAGGTGGTTGAGCTTCTCCAGCCCGAACAGCCCGATACGGAAACTGCGGAAGCTGTCCGGTTCGTCGCACATCAGGGGCACCCCGGCGGCGGTCTGCAGGCCCTGTTGCCGGAACAGGCTGGTATTGTGGATGTCGATATTGTCGGTGTGCAGCACTACCACGCCGGGAGCTTCAAATCCTTCCGCCGCGACGCTGTTGAAGTCCGTCTCCGCGAACAGTTGCCGGACCCGGTTGCCCAGCGTCCACTGGTGTTCCTTCAGCGTCTCGAGCCCGGCGCTCTCGGTTTCCGCCATGGCATCCCGCAGGATCGCCAGAGTGTCCGTGGGCATGGTGGCATGGTAGGCATGTCCGCCGTCTTCGTAGGCCCGCATGATGTTCAGCCATTTCTTCAGATCGGCGGCGAAACTGCTGCTGGTAGTCTGTTCGATCCGCTCCAGGGCCTTCGGGCTCAACGCGATCAGGGCGGCACAGGGGGAGGCGCTCCAGCCTTTCTGCGGGGCGCTGATCAGCACATCCACGCCACAGGCTTCCATGTCCACCCAGAGCGCGCCGGAGGCCACGCAATCCAGCACGAACAGACCACCCACCCGGGCCACGGCATCGCCGATGGCGGTCAGGTAGTCATCCGGCAGCACCATGCCCGAGGCGGTTTCCACGTGGGGCGCGAACACCACTTCCGGCTTTTCCGACAGGATGGTGTCCACCACCTGATCAATGGGGGGTGGGGCATAGGCGGCCTGGTGACTGTCGGCCACGGGGCGTGCCCTGAGGACGGTTTCCCGGGAGGGGATCCGGCCCATGTCAAAGATCTGGCTCCACCGGTAGCTGAACCAGCCGTTGCGGATGACCAGGCAATGCCGGTCATGGGCGAACTGGCGCGCCACCGCTTCCATGCCGAAGCTGCCGCCGCCGGGAACCACCACCGCGGCCTCGGCCCGGTAGGTACGCTTGAGGGTGGCGGAGATGTCGCGCATCACCTGCTGGAACAGCGCCGACATATGGTTCAGGGAACGGTCGTTGAAGACCACCGAGTATTCGAGCAACCCGTCCGGGTCGACCTGGGGAACCTGTCTGGACATGGGAATACCTGTAGGTTGTTTGGGTCCTAATGATAGCAATCATTTCATTTACCCTCGCCATGACGCAATCCGCAAATAACAGGATTTTCATGTGGAAAAGACATCCATGGACGCGGGCGACACAGTAAAGTCAGATGGCACACTCGCGAATGTGCGCGACGTGGAACGGACGTGAGTGGTCGTCAATGCTTTGCTTTCTCCGGGACCGATAATATGGCGCGTCTGGCCTTTCTGACTTTCCTGCTGAACGCATTCCTGGTGGCCCTGATGGTACCGGGTGATGCCAGCCTGCCCTGGATTGCCGCCGAAACCCTGGTGCTGGCGGGGCTGTTCCTGTGGCTGCCCGACCGGTGGTTGCGTCTCGGGCTGGCCCGGGGCGTGGGCCTGCTCTACGGTGTGTCGGCCCTGTTCGTCATGCTGGACGGCCTGGTCAGGATGAGTCTCGGGCGCCCCCTGAACCTGTATCTCGATGTCTCCATTATCCGGGCCAGCATGGATTTGCTGGTGTCCAATCTCGGCATACCGGGTGCGGTGGTGGCATGTGCCCTTGGCCTGTTGCTGTGCCTGGCCCTGGCAGTGCTGGTGTCGCGTCTGTTATTGGGTATTGGCGAACTGGGGCCGCAGGTGGCCTACCGTCCCCTGGCGCTGGGCCTGACCCTGTTGGTTATGGCGGGTCTGGTGGTTCCGGTGCCGCTGGTGGGAGCCACCGCCATCAGGATTGGGGCCTCCCAGGCGGATCACGTGCTGGATGCGCGCCAGGCCAATAAGCGATTCCGGGAGCGGTTGTCCCTGCGCCCGGACAGGTCGGCAGACGATGGCGTGGCCCTGGAAGGGCTCTCCGGTACCACGGTGGTGCTGGCGTTCGTGGAATCCTATGGTGTTTCGGCGCTGACGGATGACCGCTACCGGCCCACCCTGGCGCCGTCCCTGGAACGGTTGGGGCAGGCGGCGGAAGAGCGCGGATTCCATGTGGTGTCCGGTCGCCTGCGGTCTCCGGTGCAGGGTGGGCAGTCCTGGCTGGCCCACGGGACGCTGCTCAGCGGGCTGTGGATCGACAGCCAGCAGGACTATGACGCACTGCTGGCCAGTGGCCGCGCCACCCTGATCGATGATTTCCGGCGCACGGGGCATGAATCCGTTGCCGTGATGCCCGCCATCACCCTGGCCTGGCCGGAGGGGCGGGCTCTGGGGTACGACCGCATACTGGACGCGGACA
This sequence comes from Marinobacter sp. OP 3.4, assembly GCF_036224885.1. NCBI lineage: Bacteria > Pseudomonadati > Pseudomonadota > Gammaproteobacteria > Pseudomonadales > Marinobacteraceae > Marinobacter > Marinobacter sp. OP 3.4. The sequence goes on along the minus strand of NZ_JAVVLT010000035.1, from coordinate 17,854 downwards.
ACATGGGTTACCTGGGCCCCAGCCTGAACTGGGTGACCATGCCGGACCAGTACACCTGGTCCCGGATGCACGATGTGGTCCTGGGGGACTCTGGTGCGCCAGTGTTCGCGGAGCTGTCACTGATCAGCAGCCATGCGCCCTGGGTGCCGGTATTGCCGGTACTGGAGGACTGGCAGTCCATTGGCCGGGGTGAGGTGTTTGAACCCTGGCGACAGGCGGGTGAAACGCCGGCCTCCCTCTGGCAGGACCCGGACCGGGTCAGGCAGCACTATGCCCGGGCGGTCTCCTACAGCATCGACGTGATCGCCGGTTACATCGAGAACCGCATGAATGACCGGACACTGCTGGTGGTCATGGGCGATCATCAACCGGCGCCGCTGGTAACCGGCGAGGGGGCGAGTCGCGACGTTCCCGTGCACCTGATCAGTGCGGACCCGGACCTGCTTGAGCCATTTGCTGGCACCGCCGGGCAGGGGGATGGCCTGGCGGGTTTCCGTGAAGGTGTCTGGCCTGACGCGGGGCAGGAGGGGCCAGCCATGGACCGGTTCAGGCCGTTCCTGCACCGGCATTTCCGGGCACGCGGCAATTTATCGCACCCATAGCGCTTGTTTTTGGCGGGTACTGAAGGAAGACTGGGCACGGTAAACAAGACGGTCTGAATACTCCGATACCAATTAAGGGACAACCTGATGTTGCCAAGAGCACTGACTTTGACACTGGGGTTGCTGGCCATCCCTGCTGCGACCATGGCCCACGAGTATAGCCGTGGGGATCTTGTGATCGAGCATCCCTGGTCCCGCCCAACGCCTCCTGGAACACCGATGGGCGTAGGGTATATGACCATCCACAACCATGGAGAGGATCCCGTGGTTCTGGTTGCCGGTGACACGCCGGTCGCTGCCAATGTCTCCATCCATGAAACCGTCAGTCAGGACGGCCTGATGAAAATGCGGCCACTAACCTCGGGGCTGACCATTCCCGCCGGGGAAACCATCGCCCTGAAGCCTCACAGCTATCACCTGATGCTGGAACAGCTGGAGGCGCCCCTGAAGTCCGGCGATGAAATTCCCCTGACCCTCACATTTGATGGGCTGGAGCCCATGGAGGTCTGGCTGCATGTGGACGATCAGGGTGGGGAGCCGGCCATGGACCATTCCGATCATTCAGGCCGTTCGGGGGATTCAGGTCACGCCGATCATTCGGACCACTGATCCCGGTACGACTCCGGCCATTGCCGGGGTCATCTCCTCCCTTGAAAATCGCAGCTATGTCCCCGGCCTGAACCCTTCCTGCAGGCTCAATGTGATGAAGATCTCATAACATGCCTGTCATGTTCTGTCGCTAAACTGGAAAGTGTCGATAATTCTGATAGTTACGACATCCTGTGTTCCACCTATCCACGACTGCGACACGTTGATGATGCCGTGAAGAGGTGCGCATAATAGGTTGCGTAAGGGTTGCCTGACGCCCCTTGCAGGTCGTGATTCGAATGCTTACCCGGGCCTTGTTCCCAAAGGCCCAGCAATTGCATGGAACAGTTCAGGTTTCGCCACCCGGTGCGCCTGACATGCTGATGCTCCAACAAGGGATGGATTGGGATGATAAAGAGCGTTACTTTCCGGAAATCGATTCTGGTACTGGCATTAATGCTGCTGACGGCCATGGCCGCTCATGCGCAGGATGCCTATGAACTGGGGATTGGTGACCGGGTCAGCATCTCCGTATTCGGCCAGGATGACATGAGCACCACCACGGAAGTGGCGGCGGATGGCACCATCACCATGGCCTTGATCGGTCGCGTGAACGTTGAGGGCATGACCCCGCCATCGGTCAGCCGACTGCTGGAATCGCGGCTGGAGAACGAAGGCTACCTCCGCAATGCCAACGTCAATCTGGTGGTGGAAGAGTATCGCAGTAACACCGTATCGGTGCTGGGGCACGTCAATCAGCCGGGCAAGATCGCGCTCCGGGGGAACACCTCGCTGACAGAGATCCTGGCCCTGGCCGGTGGTATCAAGAGTGGCGGTGGTGAGCGGCTGGTGTTGATCCGGGAAGGCTCGGATGGCACCCAGATCCGCCAGGAGTATTACCTTAACGAACTGCTGGACCGCAAGGCTGGCAGCCAGCCACCGGTGATGGTGCGCAAGGGTGATACGCTGTTCGTGCCCAAGGCGGAGCAGTTCTATATTCACGGCCAGGTCCAGAAGCCCGGCACCTACACCCTGGATCGGCCTCTGAACGTCATGCAGGCGCTGTCCGTGAGTGGCGGCTTCAACCCCCGCGCCAATACCAACGGTGTGGTCCTCTACCGCAAGCAGTCCGACGGTACCGTCAAGACCCTGGATGTGGACCTGTCCGATCCGATCCGCGACGGTGATGTCCTGTTCGTCAAGGAAAGCCTGTTCTGAAACCGCTTCCAGGGAGAGAGGCATGAGCCTGAGCAGTTTGTTGCGAATCCTGTTGGCCCGATGGTGGCTCACCGCCGCCCTGGTGGTGATCTGCATCGCCGCCATGGCGGTGGTCACCATGTTCATGCCGCGCAAGTACACTGCGTCCACCGAAATGATCATGGAGGGCAATGTGCAGGACCGGGTGACTGGCGAGTCCGTTTCCGCCCGATCCGGTTACATGTCCACCCAATCGGAAATCATCCGCAGCCGGCGGGTGGCGGAACGTGTCTACGAATACCTGCCTGACGACATCCGCGCGCTGGTGGATGAGCGGGCCGCGGAGGTGCAGCCGGAGGGCAGGGTTGACCCGGCGGGTTGGTTGTCCGGCTATGTCCGCAGGAACGTGACCGTTGAACCCGGCAAGAACAGCAGCGTGATGGCGATCACCCTGACGGCGGAGGACCCGGAGGTGGCGGCCGGGGCACTGAACAGCCTGGCGGCCGCGTACATCGACACCAGCATCGAGCTGCGTACCGACCCGGCACGCCGTTTCTCCGTGTGGTACCAGAACCAGATGGAACTGCTCCGGAATAACCTGCGTGAGGCCCGCAGTAAACTGTCCGGCTTCCAGCAGGAGCATGGCATTGTCGGGCTGAATGAACAGCTTGACCTGGAAACGTCCCGCCTGGCGGACCTGTCCTCCCGACTGGTGGAAGCCCAGGACCAGAGCACCCAGGACCAGTTGCGCCAGGGTGAGGGCAATGAAGCCACGGCCATTCCCAATAATGCGGCCATCCAGAACCTGCGTTCGGAACTGGCGAGGGCCGAGGCGGAACTGGAAGACATGTCCACCCGTTACGGGGAGCGTCACCCGGAATACCGTCGCCAGCGCTCCGAAGTGCAGGCCCTGCGGGGAAGCCTGTCCAGGGAGCGGAGCATCGCTGCGGAAAGCCTTGAGTCTACCGCCGATGTGTCCCAGAGCCGGCTTGAGGAGCTGCGGCAGTCGTTTGATGACCAGAAAGAGCGAGTGCTGGCCCTGAAAGCCAAGCGTGACGAACTGGAGCTACTGCAGCAGGAAGTGCAGATGGCCCAGGATGCCTACAACTCCGCCTCCGGCCGGGCCCAGGCCAACACCCTGGAGAGCCGGCTGGCGGAAACCAGTGTGACGGTGCTCAACGAGGCCATTCCACCGTCGTTGCCGACATCACCGAACCTGAAACTGAATCTGGTGATTGCCACCGCGCTGGGCTTCATGCTCGGGGTGGCCCTGTCGCTGTTGCTGGAGCTTGGCAACCGTCGGGTGAGGAGCCGGTCGGATATCGAGGAAACCCTTGGTATCCCGGTACTGGCCTATTTACCTGACACCGCCGGCACCTATCGCCAAAGAGAGGCCCAGACGGTATGACTGAAGTCGCGCTTCCGCTGTTCCGGGATGGTTCGCACATCCCCAGCGAAACCGATCTGATGGGTCGGCTGATGGTCCAGAAGGGGCTGATCCACGGTGACGACCTGGACCGTATCCTGGGCCTGCAGAAACAGAAGGGCATTCGCTTCGGCGAGGCCGCCCAGTCCCTGGGCCTGGTAACGGCCGAGGACGTCAAGGCGGTGCTGGCCGAACAGTTCGCCTATCCGGTGGTGGCCCGTCCCGCCAGTGAGGTCAGTCTCCATCCCCGGGTGATTGCGGCCTACCAGCCCACCCATCCCCGGGTGGAGGCGCTTCGTAGCCTGCGCAGCGAACTGATGCTGCGTTTTTTCAACCAGCCGGAGAACAAGGTGCTCGCGGTGGTCGGCGTGGACGGCGAGGCCGGTATCCGGGACCTGGTCACCAACCTGGCGGTGGTAATCGCCCAGACCGGCGCCCGTACCCTGCTGATTGACGGCAACCTGAGGGATCCGTCGCTTCATGAATGGTTCGGGCTGTCGAACCTGAGGGGGCTGTCCGACGCCCTGGCCGGGCGATCATCAGCGATCCCCCGGCATTGCCCGCCCCTGGATTCCCTCTGGCTCCTCAATGGTGGCACGGTGGCGCCCAACCCCCAGGAACTGCTGGCGCACAAGCGCTACCAGACGCTGATGACACAGCTCGGGGCCAAGTTCGATGCCGTGCTGATCAATACCCCCGCGCTGAATGGCAACCTTGATGCCCAGCTTGTGGCGGCCCGCTCCGGGGCCGCGCTGATGGTCGCCCGGGAGCATCACACCCCCCTGAAGGCACTGGACAAGGCCTCCCACCGGTTAAGGGAGCTGGGAGTGGCCGTTACCGGGGTGGCACTCTCGCACTAGGGGCGAGCCTCCCCAAAAGCTTCATGCCCGGAAGCCGTGCCGTAGCCGGGGTCACACGTACGGGGCAGTGCGGGAATGCGTGCGCCCCAGGCAGGGAACGTCATGCCAGCAGAGTATCCGGCTCAACATGTGATGCTGAGGCCACTTGGCATGGCCATTGTGATCGGCGCCGTCTGTTACCAGGTGGTGCTGTGTCTGATTAATACCCATGTATTTCCGGCGTCGCGGCCCCTGGTGGGGCTGGCGGAGGCCATGCTGATGCTGGCATGCCTGCCGTTGCTGCTGCCCCGGTTGCTGCCGGGTGTGGTTATCCTGGCCTCGCTGACCGGGGCCATGCTGTGTCTCCTGGCCCTGTTCCGGGGAGGGCTGGACGTCAAGGGCTTCCGGGATGTGCTGATTCCGATCTGGTTCTTCTGGCTGGGCAGGAACCTGGGCGATGTCCGGCTGGCGGACCGGATACTGAAGATCACCATTGCCGTGGTGCTGGTGGTGGGCTTCTACGAACTGTTTGCCCTGGACAGTTTCACGCAAATGCTGGATATCTTCGGCTACTACGTCAATATCGGCAGCCTGCAGCCCATCACCGAGTATGAGCGGGACAGCCGGTTGCAGATGAATGGCATTCGTCCCGAGGACATCGGGCGAACGTTATTACCATGGCTACTGGACAATCATCGGGTGTCGTCGGTTTTCCTGGAGCCCGTGTCCCTGGGCAACTTTGCCACCCTGGTGGCCGCCTGGGGGCTCAGCAAGGGCCGTGATGAACGCGCCCTGATGTGGCTGTTCGTGGGTGCTGGTGTCGTCATGATGGTGATGGCGGATTCCCGCTTTGCGCTGTTGTCGGTGGGCCTGCTGATGTTCGTGCGGCTGTTGTTCCGGGGCTGGATGCTCTACCTGCCGGCCGCCATGCCTTTTCTCATTATGGCGGGGCTGGTGGCCTTGGGCTCGTTCACGGACATCGGCTACAGCGACACCTTCGTCGGACGTCTGGTGGCCAGTGCCTGGGGGTTGATGAGTTTTGATACCGCGATGTTGCTGGGCGCGGATGGCAACGCCTGGTTCCCGGACCAGGGGTATGCCCACCTGCTGTCCAGTTTTGGCATTGTGCTGGCGCTGGGCTTCTGGCTGACCATCTGGATGATGCCGATGCCGGACGAACGGGCCGCCCGGTTCCGGTGCTTTGCGGCCATCTATATTTCCCTGATCCTGACCATCAGTGGTACGTCCCTGTTCGCCATGAAGACGTCCGCGCTGCTCTGGTTCCTGTTTGGTGCTGTCCTGGCCGATCCCTTCCGTCTGCCGGTTCCCCGGCACCTGCGGGCCGGGTGGACCGGCTGGGATGGCTTGACGGCTTATCGCAAGGAGGCAGATGCATGAGCCTGAATGTGGTGCACGTGATCCGGCAATACTACCCCTCGGTGGGCGGCATGGAGGATGTGGTGAGGAACATCGCCTCCAGCCAGCGCGCCACCGGTCGACAGACCGCATCGGTGGTGACACTGAACCGTCTGTTCCGGAATTCCGGAGAGCTGCTTGACTCCGTCGATATCGTGGATGGTGTGCCGGTCACGCGACTACCCTACCGGGGTTCCAGCCGCTACCCGTTGTGCCCGTCGGTCCTGCGGGAAATCCACCGGGCCGATGTGGTGCATGTCCATGGTGTGGACTTCTTCTTTGACTACCTGGCCGCCACCCGGCTGGTCCATCGCCGACCGCTGGTTGTCTCCACCCACGGCGGGTTTTTCCATACCGAGTTTGCCAGCCGGCTGAAGGAGATCTGGTTTCGCACCATCACCCGGGCCTCTTCCCATGCCTACGACCGGATCGTGGCGACCAGTGAGAATGACGGCCACCGGTTCCGTGACATTGTTCCCGACAGCCGGCTGGAGGTTATCGAGAATGGGGTGAATACCGACAAGTATGCGGGCCGGGGCCGCGAGGAAATCAACCGGACCCTGATCTACTTCGGTCGCTGGTCATCCAACAAGGGGCTCCTGGAGGCGCTGGACCTGATCCGGGTGCTCCGGGAACAGGATGGCCGCTGGCACCTGATCATCGCTGGCCGGGAATACGATTTCAGCCTGGAATCCCTGAACCGGGAAGTCCGCCGCCGGGATCTCGGGGATGGCGCGGTAACGCTGGAAGCCAGCCCCTCCGACCAGAGGCTGTCGGAATTGATGGGGCAGGCGTCCTATTTCCTGTGCCTGTCCCGGCACGAAGGGTTTGGCCTGGCCGCCATCGAGGCCATGAGCGCGGGGCTGACCCCTGTGCTCAGCGATATTCCCCCGTTCCGCAAGTTAAAGGAAGCCTCCGGCATTGGTCTCTGTGCCGATGCCTCCGCGCCGGAGGCGCTGTCAGTCCATTTGCAGCACCTGCATGACCAGGGACAGGTTGCTCATCAGGAGCGCCGCGATGGGGCCATGGCCTTTGCCCGTCAGTACAGCTGGCCGCGTATTGCGGACCGGTACATTCAGCTCTACGACACTCTGGGAGGACCCCGATGATCCACCACCGCTTTTCCCCTGAAGCTGTTTCCAGGTCTTTCACCCGTTCCCTGATGTCCTGGGTTCTGGGGCTTGTCACCGCATTTGCCGGCGCCTCGTCCGCCTCGGCGGTATGCCTTCAGGACGCACCGCTGAGGGGCGTCAACCTGTCCGGTGCCGAGTTCAACAGCCGCAAGATTCCGGGCAGGATGTTCACCGACTACACCTATCCGTCGCCGTCGGACTTTCAGTATTTTGCCGACAAGGGGGCCAATATGATCCGTCTTCCGATCCGCTGGGAACGGATCCAGCATGAACTCCAGGGGGAGCTGGACGGGGCGGAACTGAACCAGATCCGCAAGGCGGTGGCCAATGCCCGCAATAACGGCCAGTGTCTGCTGATTGACCTCCACAACTACGCCGCCTACGAGGGCGAAATCATCGGCGAGGGCAGGGTGACCGCTGAGGACCTGGTGGATGTCTGGTCACGGCTGGCCGCCGAACTGGATGACACCGACCATGTCGCCCTGGGGTTGATGAATGAGCCATACACCCTGGATCTCCCCGACTGGGCAGTGGTGGCCCAGGACACGGTGGCCGCCCTGCGGCAGCAGGGTGTCGACCACCTCATCATGGTGTCCGGCGGTCGCTGGAGCGGTGTGCATGAATGGTTCAAGCAGAGCGCGGGCAGCAGCAACGCGGCAGAGTTCAAGGATTTCGAGGACCCCCTGGACCGCAGCGTGCTGGAGGTCCACCAGTACCTGAACGAGGGCTACTCCGGTACCAGGGACGACTGCCTGCCCCCGGAGCATTTCGACAGCATGTTCAGGAATATTTCCCAATGGGCGGACGAGAACGATCAGCAACTGTTCATGGGAGAATTCGGCTCGCCGCCCCGGGAGGAGTGCCTGGCTTCCCTCGAGCGACTCCTGGAGCTGACCAACAACCCGATAATCTGGCGGGGCTGGGCCTATTGGGCGGCCGGTGCCTGGTGGGGTGATTATTTCCTTACCGTGCACCCCAAGAACGGCCAGGACCGGCCCCAGATGGCCATCCTGGAGGACTACTTCCAGAACTGGTCCTGTGCCGACATGACCAGCGACCAGTGCCCCGAACCTCCTGAAAACCTGGCGACAGACTGACACAACAAGAAGGACACCCAAGTCATGGAATCCGTGATACGCAAACCGGTCCAGCGTAAGGGCGATACCCCCACCCAACCCGATCGCGGGACATCCCCGGGACAGTCCCGGCCAGGCCGTATTGGTGCCGGGCTGCGGTACCTGGTGCTTTCAGCCCACGACTATCGCTCCCCCAGAAAAGCGAACATCCACTTCATTGCCCGGGAACTGGCCAGACGCGGTGAGGCCCGGTTCTTCTCCCTGCGTTACAGCCTGTTGTCCCGACGCACGGGAGATCCACGGCTGTCCCTGGACCGGGAGGCCAACCGGGTGGGAACCCTTGACGGTGTCGAATGCTATCTCTGGAAGACGCCAATCCACCCGTTCAACACCCGTCGCCCGGACCTGCGCAAACTCGAGGAGTGGATGTTCCGGGGCTACGTGATGCTGGCCAGCCGGGTACTTAAACGCTGGCTGTCGGAAGCGGATGTGGTGGTCTTCGAGAGTGGGATATCGCCGGTGTTCTTTGACCTGGCCAGGCGCCTCAATCCCCGGGCCAGGACCATCTACATCGCGTCGGACGATCTGGACACCATCGAAGTGGCGGACTACGTAAAGGAGGCGTTCCGCCGGGCGGCGCCAAAGATGGATACCATCCGGATACCGTCGCGGACGTTGGTGGAGCGGATACCGTCGAAGGACAACCTGGCCCTGGTTCCCCATGGTATCGATCACAAACTGGCCGGTGCGGAGGCGCCGTCCCCGTACCGGGATGCCCTGAATGCCGTGTCGGTAGGGTCGATGCTGTTTGACCCCGGCTTCTTTGCCGAGGCGTCCCACCGGTTCCCCAATGTGCATTTCCACATTATCGGATGCGGCCAGCCCCATCACCCGTCCTATGGTCCCAATGTCACGGTGTACGATGAAATGCCCCATGAGGACACCGTGCGCTATATTCGCCATGCCGATATTGGCATTGCTCCCTACCGCTCAGAGGCGGTTCCCGCCTACCTGGCGGACACCTCGATGAAGCTGATCCAGTATGACTTCTTCGGAGTACCGGCCGTGTGCCCCCATGCCGTGGTGGGGAGCTATGCCAGCCGTTTCGGGTACAAGCCCGGTGATGGCGTCTCGGTGGAGCAGGCCATCAACCAGGCTCTCAAGGCCCCCCGGGGAGCGTCCCGCCAGCACCTGAACTGGTCGGAGGTGACCGACCGGATCCTGGCGCCTGCGGAATTCGATGACACCCGGATATCGCCATGACCGCCTACGAGAAGCCCGATCTGTTTCCGTTGTTGCCACTGGCGGGGTTCCCGGTGGCGGCATTGACCACGGACCAGCTCAAGGCGCAACTGATCCGGGACCTGGGTCAGGGCCAGCGGCGGATGCTGTTCTTCGTGAACACCAACTTCGTCAACCAGTGCACAGAGCTTAAGGCCGCCCTGAGGTCCCCCGAGGTGATCCTGGTAAACGACGGGGTCGGAATGGACCTTGCCAGCGTGTTGATCCACCGGCGGCGTTATCCCGACAACCTGAACGGAACGGATTTTGTCCCGGCGCTGCTGGACGCCCTGGTGGAACGTCACCGGGTCGGCGATGAGGGCAGGGAAGCGCCCCGGGTATTCCTGCTGGGCGCGAAACCGGGGGTTGCCCGCCAGGCGGCGCAGGTACTGGAGGGCCGTGGTGTGGCTGTTGTCGGTGCCCTGGATGGTTATCAGGAATCAGCGGACAACGATCGTGTGGTGGCGGAGATGAATGCCGGGGGAGCGAATATCGTGCTGGTGGCGACCGGCAATCCGCGCCAGGAAACCTGGATCCTCGAACACGCCCCCCGGCTGGAGGCTCGGCTGTTCATTGGCGTGGGCGCCCTGCTGGACTTCCTGGCCGGCGACAAGCCCCGGGCGCCGGCAATCATCCGGCGCATGCGGCTGGAGTGGCTCTACCGGCTGAGTCTGGAACCCCGGCGACTGGCCCGGCGCTATACAGTGGATATCGGGCGTTTTCTGATTCGCTGCTTCCGGGAGCGTGCGTAATCCGCCTAAAGCGTGAGGTCCAGTCCGACCTTGACGATGGTCGCGTCGAATTCCCGGTCGTCTTCGGGGGAACTTCGGTCGACCCAGGTACTGCGGAAGTAGAACTCCAGGGCGTCGGTCATCTGGTAACGGGCAATCAATGGATTCAGCACCTGGACATGTTCGGACCGTGCCTCGCGGCGTGAGTTCGCCTCGAAGTCATTGTTGGCCCAGGAATAGCCGGTGCTCAGGAGGATCTTGGGAGTGGCCTGCCATTCGGCATCCAGATAGACGCGTTCAATCTCGGAGGGGCTGTTTGAGCGTTCACCGATGGGCGGCTCGGTGTACTGGACGCCGGTGGTCAGCTTGGTCTTGTAGGTGGGTTTCCAGCGTCCCTCTACCAGGGCGTAACCCCCTGAGCCATCGTTGGCTTCGCCGTTCCGGTCGAAGAAGCCAAGGCGTCCCTCAAGCTGGGTCTTGGGACTGATGATCCAGTTGGTCTCGAATTCCACGGTGGTGTAATCGTAGTCAAGGTCGTCGCCCTGGGGAATGTCTTCCGGGCGGGAGCGGTCCTGGTTGGGGTATTCCCGCTGGCCGCCGATCAGGTTGAGACCGGCGCTGGAATACCGGTCACTGGTATACAGCACGCCGATGGAGGCCTGCTCATCGATATAGTCCAGGGCCGTCTGGCTGTCGTTGGAGTGCTCCTGCTCGGACCGGCGGGCCCTGACAGGAATGTTCCAGTGAGGGCCCAGGGAATAGACGACTCCGCCACTGATCACCTCGTCGGTCAGGACATCCTTGCCCTCGAATTCGGCGCGATCCACCAGGTTTTCGCGGTAGTTCCAGGACAGGTAGGGATTCAGTCTGCTGCCGATATTGCCCTGCCATCCGACGCCGCCGGACCAGGTGGTGGTGTCCAGTTCCTCCCGCTCACCGAACTCATCCCGGGTTACGGCCGCCCTGACGTTGAAGTGCTGGCGACTGAGGGTCTGGTTCAGGCGAATGCCGGCGGTTCCCGTGGTGATGTGTTCCGGATCATTGTCCGGCTCGCGGTCGTAGTTGCTGTCGCGGGTATGCCCGAGATCGGCATTGAACTGGAACCGGTCCGGTCGTTCAGCGTCCTGCGCCATCGCCGGTGCGGCTATTGTCGCCAGACCTGCCGCTAGAACCAGGAGGCAAGGTGAGGTTGCCGTCGGGAGAACCGGTAAGGGGATTGGCATGTTCATCCGTGTACCCATGGGGAAGTCCTTCAGCCTGGCGAGATATCGGTCCGCTGGACGCCTGTCATAGGGCTGACAGCGCCAGGCTACTGATTTCACTGAAATCAAGTTACCCGATCCGTGTGCGGAATTAAAGTGTCTTCCCGGCCTGTGGGGTTACGGTTTTCCCGCTTCCGGTTAAAAAATTGTCATGGGAGGTTGGGCGGTTCATCAGGCCTGAACGGGCGTCCCGTCAATAGGCCTGCTGGCCTACGAACCCCCGGAAAACGGTCCACCACAGGATCTTGATGTCGAGCCACAGTGACCAGTTGCGGATGTACTCAAGGTCATAGGCAATCCTGCCCACCATCTTGTCCATGGTCTCGGTTTCACCCCGGAAGCCGTTAACCTGGGCCAGCCCGGTAATACCGGGTTTCACCTTGTGGCGAAGCATATAACCCTGGATATGGCTGCGGTAGAACTCGTTGTGGGCCACCGCATGGGGGCGCGGACCGATCAGCGACATGCTGCCACTGAGCACGTTAAAGAGCTGGGGCAATTCGTCCAGGGAGGTGCGCCTGAGCATGGCACCGAAGGGGGTGATGCGGGGGTCGCCCCGTTTGGCCTGGGGCACATCGGGTCCATCCTCACAGACCTTCATGGACCGGAATTTCCAGACCTTGATCTTTTCCCCCCGGACACCGTAGCGGGTCTGTTTGAAGAACACCGGCCCCCGGGAATCGAGCTTGACGCCGATGGCGATGGCCAGCATGGGAATGGCCACCAGGGTCAGTATGGCCAGGCTGGCGGCCAGGTCGAACAGGCGCTTGGTCCAGGCCTGATCCGCCAGTGGTGAATCGTAGATACTGACCGCCGGAATGCCCTGAATACCGGTCAGGCGTGAATGCAGCAGATCAAAGCTGAACACGTCCGGTATCAGGTAGGCGGACACCGTGGTATCGGCCAGGTCGTGCACCAGTTCGCGGACACGACGCTCCGCCGCCATGGGCAGGGTGATGAATACCATATCGAGTTCCCCGTCCCGGGCCGCCTGCTTGAGTTGCTCCAGGTTGCCGGACACCTGGATCTGGTCATTGTCCAGGCGTCGGCTGCGGTCTTCCGTCAGCAGCCGGTCATCGTAGTAGCCGGCAATCTGATAGCCCATCCAGGGCAGGTTATGGATGGCGGTGGTGACCCGCTGGCCGAGGGAAGTGGCACCGACAATACCGACCCGGCGCTGGGCGGATTGTCGGCGGAAACGTGTCAGCACCAGCCGGCGCAGCCAGTGACAGGCGATAATGGTGACGGGGGTGAGGGCGAGCCACAGGGCCACAGCGCGAATATTGATACTGGCCATCAGCTCCATGGCCACGGCGAAGGTACCCAGAACCACGGCGGTACCTGCCCAGGCCAGGGTGAGCCGGTGGGCGAGTGCCGGGGTGGAGAAGCCCTGCCAGAGGTGATATACCTCATTGCTTTCCGCGAAGAACACGAAGGCAATGATGGCCAGTACACCCAGCCAGGTATAGGTGTGGCTCCAGGTGGTATCCCAGAACTGGAGGACGCCCCAAAGCACGACGATAACCAACAGGCTGTCGAACGCCCGAAAGAACGCCAGGATATTGGAACGGTGCAGGCGAATTGAGGCTGTGGTCCCGGAAGCTGGTGGAAGCACAGTCGCCTTTTGCTGTTTTTGCTGACTGCCCATAAATCCCTCCATGAATACCCCTGGGTCACCAAACAGAACAAGGACACATATGCCCTGCATTAAGCGGGCCATGAAAGTCGGGGGAAGCTGCCTTGGTGTGGTTTAAGGATTCTAAAAGAAAAAACAGGGCGAAAGACATGTCACGAGTATGGGTATAAAAATAAAAGACAATACTGTCTGCACCGGAATAAGGCAGTCATTTCAACGATGCACAGCCATGCGGCGCCGTTTTCGTTGTGACATTTTGTCTTAATTAAATTAATTTAAATTTTTGTTTTTAATGGATTTTAATGAAATGTTAATCGTGCTTAATTGAATATTTAACATTTATTCTTGGGGTGTGTTTGGTTTGCGTAAGATTTGTTCAGGTTTTGCGTTGATTATTTGTTAAACCTGCATATATAAATGTCATGTAGATGAAATGGGTTGATGGTTTTTCGGGATTGAAGACTGACACTGTCAGTCGAAAGTTGTTTCGACGAATCGCTGTTTCTCTGTTGTAAAAGAAAGTCTGCTGTGGACTGGTGCCTGGGAGGGATGCCAGGGCTCGTCTTCGTATCCCGCTGTTTCACCGTGTTTAAATTTGTAACCTGACGCCTCCATAACCACATTTATGCTGGCTATTCTGTGATGTGTTGTTACCTTTATGGTTAATTTCAAGAAATGTATATCCGGTATCCACAGGCAGAAAGTCATGAGCAGTCAAAACCCTTCTGATAGCAACAACAACGATAAGACAGCGTCCGCCGGGCAGGACGTGCCGACCAGCGTGGCCTCCGATGCCAGGGTGGTCAGCAAGCCAGGCACTTCCAGATCCCGGAGCAAAAGCGCACGCGGCCAGACACGGAAGCCGACCCGCTCTACAGACAGCAGAAAATCGCCTGCGGAGCTCCAGGAGCCATACATGTACTTCACGGAGCGGGACCTGGACCAGATTCTGGCCAATCTGGACCATCTCCGGGAATCCGTGTTTCCGAGGGTGTTTTCTGATAGCCAGAAAGAGGAAGGCAAACAGCAGTTCTTCCCGTCCGTCTGCCTGATTGGTCTGGGGCGTTGTGGTTCCAATATTGCCCTGGATGTGGCCGAACTGGTGCACAGCGCCCGCTCCTACTACCTGCAGGAGCTGGATAATGACGAACGTCGTAGCCGGGAGAAGGAAATCGGTCCCCTGCGGTGGATTCGCCAGAGCCTGAACCTGCCTCCGTCCAACAGTGTCAAGCCGGTGTTCCTGATTGAGCCGATGGTGATGCTGGGGGACCTGGACAAGGACATTGAGGGCCGCATCCGCTTCTCCCGCCGGGCGGACGAGAGCACCTTCCTGGAAGACTACAACAAGATGAAGATCATGGACCTGTCGGAGGTCCATGCCGGTGGCGCCGGTAACGCGCCGATCCTGGGTCAGTACCTGGCGCGGATCATCCTCAACAAGGATACCGACCACTTCTCCAATGAGGACTGGAAGTTCATCCATTCCTACCTGATCGATTCCTGCGGCATCAAGGCCAACCAGTCACGGCTGTATTTCTACATCTTCAGTGCCGGTGGCGGTACCGGGTCCGGCATGGCGTCGGAGTTCGGTCTGGCGCAGCAGTATTCCTACATGCGCAAGACCTTCGATCCGAAGCTGGAAGACCGGGAGATGGAGAACCGCGACCATTCCTTCGTCTTCGAGCCCATCTTCACCAGCGGTATCTGCATCCTGCCCAATATCCAGGACAACCGGGTGGAGATGTCCGAGGCGCTGCATATCAACGCCGGTCGCCTGCTGTGCAAGTACCTGGCGGAGGAGTGGGACTTTTCCTACAACTTCGACGTGGATGAAACCCGTGATGCCGATATGATGCACCGCATCCGCCCCTGGAACGCCATGATGCTGATCTCCAACGACATCATGCGTTATGCCGAGCAGCAGGACGAGGGCAAGATCCGCGATGTGGACGTCAACGCCATGGAGAAGTACGCCAACCAGTACATCTCCCAGCAGATCTTCAACATCCTCACCGCTCAGGCGGTGACCACCGACTACGACGAGGACTACTTCCGCCGGGCCGGGGTGGATATTGGCGAGACCATCCGCCTGGATGCCAACGACCTGTTCATGAGCCTGGCCGGCCCGGTGGCGGTGGCCTACGCGGAATCGGTGGTGCCCACGGATGCCCATGCCACGGAGTTCCGCAGTATTAACGAGGACTCGCGGCTGGACATTGACGACCTGTTCTACCGCTCCATCGACCTGCCGCACTTCAACAAGGTCACGGAGGCGATCGAGGGCGTGAGCCTGCTGCCTATCGAGGCAGGCCGGTACCGCCAGGCGCTCAAGCAGTACAAGGAGTCCGGTTACGACGCCAGTCACCTCAAGGACCTGCACTTCTTCAAGAACTGCTCGTCCATCGTATCCATCGTGTCGTTGCCGAAGGACTACAAACTGTCCTACATGGACCTGAACCGCCTCAAGACGCACCTGAACGCGCTGTTCCCCAACACCACGCTGAAGCGTTACGCGCTGGTGATAGGGGCCTCCGCCAACCTGTCCCTGACCACGCTGGTGGTGAAGAGCCCCTGCCTGAGTGACGACTTCCTGACCCTGATTGTCGCCTACATCAAGCGCTGCTTCGCCAATGACAGTGCCCGCTACGACGACAGCCTGGATGAGGCCATGCTGGACTTTATCCGGTCGCCGGAGCTGGACGAGGAGCTGGTGGACAGCATGCTCAATGAGTTCGAGAATCCGGCCAAGATCCTGGATACCAATTGGTATGCCATCAAGCCGATGTACGAGAAGAAGTACCGGGAGATGTGCCACGACCAGAACAATTTTGTGTCCATCAACGACATCCGGCTTAGCCGGGACAACGTCAAGAAGGCGATCAAGTACCTGCGGGAAATCTACCGTCACCGCATCAGCAAGACGCGGATGATCAGTCTTAACGATGGCAGTGTTGGTGGTGGCGTCACCCTGTCCGGGGATGAGTGATTCCCGGGCCCCTGTGACAGGTCGGTAAAAAAGGCCGGGGTTCCGCCGCAAACCTGGAATCGGCGGGCCCCGACCGGAACGTCAAAGCGTCGCAGGTATAAGCGTTGGCCCTTCCTCTCCGGGGGAAGGGCCTTTTTGTGTTACCCGATCAGGTTGTACAGGAACACCACGGCGATGCCCGCCGGGGTCAGGTACTTCAGCACCACCATGAAGGCCCTGTAGGCGCCACCCTGCAGGCCGATATCCTCAGCCAGTCCTTCCCGTCTCATGGCCCAGCCGGCAAACAGGGCGATGGCCAGTCCGCCCAGGGGCATCATCAGGTTGGAGACCAGGAAGTCCAGCAGGTCGAAGACGGTCTTGCCCTCGAAGAAGGCGATAAAGCCCAGCGGGTGGACACCTTCCCACACGTTGAAGGACAGTACGGTTCCAATCCCGATAAACCAGATGGCCAGCCCACCACCGAGGGCGCTCTTGGCCCGGCTGATGCCCTTGTGCTCTTCCAGCCACTCCACCACGGGTTCCAGCATGGAGATGGCTGAGGTGATGGCCGCCACCAGCAGCAGGGCGAAGAAGACGGTACCAAAGAGGGCGCCACCGCTCATCTGGCCGAAGGCCAGGGGCAGGGTGACGAAGATCAGGCCGGGGCCGGCGCCGGGTTCCAGGCCGTTGGCGAACACCAGCGGGAAGATGGCCAGGCCGGCCAGCAGGGCGACACTGGTGTCCAGCACGGCGATGGTCATGGCGGTGCGGGCGATGTTGACGTTTTTCGGCAGGTAGGAACCGTAGGCCATGAGTACGCCAATGCCGATGCTGAGGGTGAAGGCAGCGTGGCCCAGGGCGGTCAGCACGCCGGCGGTGGTGAGTTTGCTGAAGTCCGGCGAGAACATGAAGCGGACGCCCTGGCCGAAGCTGCCGCTGTTCATGGCGTAGAACACCATGACAATGAGCAGCACGAACAGCAGTGGCATAAGGGTGTTGACGGCTTTCTCCAGCCCGGAACGGATGCCCCGGCCGACGATGAAGATGACGACGGCCATGAAGATGGCGTGCCATAGCAGCAGTTCCCAGGGGTTCGCGAGCAGGGCGCCGAACTGGCCGCCGATGGCTTCGGCATCGGCGCCGGTAAACAGTCCGGCGGCGGCCTTGCCGATGTAGACCAGGGCCCAGCCGCCAATCACGGCGTAGAAGGAGAGCACCAGGAAGGAGGCGATAACGCCGTTCCAGCCGATGGCGCGCCAGCCCCGGGCGGTGCCTTCGGTGTCGGTGAGGGTACGCATGGTGGCGACCGGGCTCTGGCCACCGCGACGGCCGATCATGGTTTCGGCGATCAGGACCGGCACGCCGATGATGGCGATGCAGGCGAGGTAGACGAGGACGAAGGCGCCGCCGCCGTTTTCGCCGGTGATGTAGGGGAACTTCCAGATGTTGCCCAGGCCGACGGCGGAGCCGGCGGCGGCCAGGATGAAGGCGAGCCTGGAGGACCAGAGGTTGTTGGCCTGCTGGTGGGGTTGGGTCGTTTGGGTCATTGGGTTCTCCGCTTACTTGTTTTTGTCGGAATTTATTGTCGGGCTCTCGTTTTATAGGACTTCTTGTCCGTGCTGGCAGCGGGACCGGGATGCTTTTCCAGGACACGCCGTGAATCCATCCATGGAGGCTCTTCGAAAACGTCCCTGTTTTCGAA